>NZ_JANMWY010000119.1:0-5896 GCF_031380695.1 Sphingomonas sp.
CGAGAAAGCCGCGCGTGATGGCGGCAATGGCACGGTCGAGGCGGTCGACGCCGGCACCCACTCGGGCAAGGCCGACTTCGTCTCGGCCGAACTCGCCAAGTCCGAACGCCCCGAACTGACCAGCGCCAAGATCATCGTCTCTGGCGGCCGCGCGCTCGGCTCGTCGGAGCAGTTTCATGCGCTGATCGATCCGCTCGCCGACAAGCTCGGCGCCGGCGTCGGTGCCAGCCGCGCGGCGGTCGATGCCGGCTATGCGCCCAACGACTATCAGGTCGGCCAGACGGGCAAGATCGTCGCGCCCGAAGTCTATCTGGCGGTCGGCATTTCCGGCGCGATCCAGCATCTTGCGGGGATGAAGGACAGCAAGACGATCATCGCCATCAACAAGGACGAGGACGCGCCGATCTTCCAGGTGGCCGACATCGGCCTGGTCGGCGACCTGTTCAAACTCGTCCCGGAGCTGACCGAGAAGCTGTAGCGGTGTTGCCGCGCCCGGGTTTCTTCGCCCTCGACGACGGGCGGCGGATTGCTTTCCATTTCCGGGCGGGAGCGGCGGGAAGGCCCACACTGGTGATCCTCCCCGGCTATGCGTCCGACATGCGCGGGACCAAGGCGCTGGCCGTCGATGCTTTCTCCGCGCGGACATGCTGCGGTTGCCTGCGGCTCGACTATTCGGGGACCGGCGAGAGCAGCGGAGACTTCGCCGACGGCACGCTTGCGCATTGGCTCGACGAGGTGCTGGCGGCGATCGACCGGCTGACAGAGGGACCGCTGATCCTCGTCGGCTCGTCGATGGGCGGCTGGCTGATGCTCCATGTCGCGCTGCGCCGGGCGGAGCGGGTCGCGGCGCTGGTCGGTATCGCCGCTGCGCCAGATTTCACCGACTGGGGATTCACCGCCGACGAGAAGCGGGCCCTGCTCGACAACGGCCGGTTGGACCGGCCCAACGCCTACGGCCCCGAGCCATCGGTCACGCACTCCGCCTTCTGGCGCTCGGGCGAAGCGATGCGCCTGCTCGACGCCGCCATCGCCATCAATTGCCCGGTTCGGCTGCTTCACGGGGACCAGGACGAGGACGTGCCCATCGACGTGCCGCTGAAGTTGCTGGCCCAGCTTCGTTCAGCCGATGTCCAGCTCCACCTGCTCAAGGGCGGCGGTCACCGCCTGTCCGAGCCGCACGAGATCGACGCACTGCTGCGCCTGCTCGTCGCCCTCGTGGAAACCCGAATATGATCCTTGCCCTGCTCATCGCCGCCGCCGCTCCGGCCCAGCCGGCAACGATGACCGCCGACCAGGCCGAGGCCGCCGCCGCCCGCGCCGGCGAGGTCAACGCCGCGCGCCTGTGGGGGATCGGCGGCAACCTCCGGCTGGCGACGGGCGATCCCGCAGCAGCGGCGCGCGATTTCGACCATGGGCTGGAATCGCAGTCGCTTGCCCCGCGCGATCGCGGCGAACTGCTGCTCGACCGGGCGCGTGCGGCGCAGGCCGCGGGCGATGCCCCGCTCGCCGAGGCGCGCTCGGCCGAAGCCGCGCGGCTGATCCCGCAGGACCCGTTCGTCTGGTACTTCCGCGCCGTGCTGGCGGTCGCCGGTAGCGACGTACCGCGCGCCAAGATCGCCATTCGCCGGGCGCTGGCGCTGGCCCCCGACGATCCCACGATCCTGTTCGAATCGGGCCATGTCGCGCAGCTTGCCGGGGAGGAAGCGGCGGCGCGCGAGGCCTGGCAGCAGGCGCTCAAACGCGACCCCAACGGCCCGACCGGCCTGCGTGCGCGTCAGGCGCTTGGCCTTGCCGCGGTGCCACTGACGGTGCAGTCCGCCCCGACGAAATAAGCGGAGCGACGAGTCGAATGAAATTCCTCCATTCCATGCTGCGGATCACCGATCCCGCCGCCACTGTGGCATTTTTCCAGCTGCTCGGTCTGGAAGAGCGGCGACGGATCGAGGTGCCGCAAGGCAACTATACGCTGATCTTCCTCGGCGCGCCGGGCGATGACGGCGGCGAGGTGGAGTTGACCCATAATTGGGGCGAGGCCGATTATGCCGGCGGGCGCAATTTCGGCCATCTCGCCTACCGAGTCGACGATATCTACGCGACCTGCCAGCGGCTGATGGACGGCGGCGTGACCATCAACCGCCCGCCGCGCGATGGCCATATGGCGTTCGTCCGCTCGCCCGATGGCATTTCGGTCGAGCTGCTGCAGAACGGCCAACGGCTCGGCCCGGTCGAACCTTGGGCGTCGATGCCCAATGTGGGGAGCTGGTAATGGCACTGGAGGTCGTCTGCGTCCCGGCGTTCGCTGACAATTACCTGTGGCTGGTCCACGACGACGCCAGCGGCGAGACGGCAGTGATCGATCCCGGCGATCCCGCCCCGGTGCTGGCTGCTGCCGCGGATCGTGGCTGGACGATTGGAAAGGTGCTCAATACCCACTGGCACCGAGACCATACCGGCGGCAACTTGGCGGTGAAGGAAGCGGGCGCGCGCATCTTGGGCCCCGCTGTCGAGGCCGATCGCATCCCCGGCCTCGACGTCGCCGTAGCGGGCGGCGACACCGTCCGCATCGGCGACCATGTCGGCGAAGTGTGGGACGTGCCCGGCCACACGCTTGGCCATGTTGCCTACATCTTTCGCGATGCCGGCATCGCCTTCGTCGGCGACACATTGTTCGCGATGGGCTGTGGTCGGCTGTTCGAGGGGACACCGGCACAGATGTTCGCTTCGCTCCGTCGCCTCGCTGCGCTGCCTGACGACACGCTTATCTATTGTGCCCACGAATATACGCTCGCCAACGCCCGCTTTGCCGCCCACGCCGAACCCGGCAATGCTGCGGTCGCCGCGAGGCTGGCGGCGGTCGAAGGCGCGCGCGCAGCGGGAAAGGCGACCGTGCCAACCACCATCGCCCAAGAGCGAGCGACCAACCCGTTCCTGCTAGCCGCCGACCTCAACCAATTCGCCGAGCGGCGCGCGGCCAAGGATGCGTTTCGTTAAGCGTCACTTCATCCCAATGCGCGCCTGATGCGTTACAGGTCGTACGTCTCAACCGGAGTGACCGTCATGCGCCGACTCTTCCCGCTTCTTGCCGCCCCTCTGGCGCTCGCCGCCTGCTCGGCCAACCTGGCCCAGCCGCCACAGCGCACCGCGCGTCAGGAAGACACGCTGCGTCGCGCGCTCGCCGGCAAAGTCGCGCAGAAGCCGGTGTCCTGCCTGCCGTCCTATCGCTCGGCCGACATGGAGGTCGTCGACGACTACACCATCCTGTTCCACGACGGGTCGAACCGGGTCTTCGTCCAGGCGCCCCAGGGCGGCTGCTCGCCGCTCGGCTCGGGCCACTACACGCTGGTGACCGAATTACGCGGCAACAGCACGCTGTGCCGGGGTGATATTTCGCGAGTCGTCGACCTGCCCAACGGCTTCACCGTCGGCAGCTGCGCGATGAACGATTTCATCCCCTATGAAAAACCGCGCGGGTAAAGACCTACTTCTTGTAGAGCGCGTCCAGCCGCTCGCCATAGGCCTTGGCGATGACATGGCGGCGGATTTTGAGCGATGGCGTAAGCTGCTCATTTTCGACCGTGAAGCCATCGGCGATGATGAACCGCCGCACCTTTTCGATCACGCTCAGTTCGGCATTGACCCGGTCGACCGCCCTGGCCAGCCGCTGCTGCAGGTCGGACGCGTCGGCGAATTCCGCCTCAGGCACCAGCAGCGCGACGATATGCGGGCGGCGGTCGCCATAGACCATGGCCTGGGCGATCTCGGTCTGTAGCGTCAGCATCCCCTCGACCCGCTGCGGCGCGACATTGTCGCCCTTGTCATTGATGATCAAATCCTTCTTGCGGTCGGTGATGACGATCCGGCCATGATCGTCGAAATGGCCGACGTCGCCGGTCGCCAGCCATGCGCCTGTCCCGTCACCCGAGACGGGGTCCTGAAGCACCCGTGCCGTCTCCTCGGGATTGCGCCAGTAACCGTGCATCACCAACTCGCCGCGCACCATGAACTCGCCGTCGCAGGCGAAGCGGACCTCGGTATTCTTGAGCGGCGGCCCCACCGTCGCCATCGCGATCCCGGCCTGCGGACGGTTGCAGCTGATCACCGGTCCGGTCTCGGTCTGGCCATAGCCCTGCAACACGACGATCCCGGTCGCCTGGAAGAATAGACCGACCTCGGGATTGAGCGGCGCCCCCCCCGACACCATCGCCTTGATCCGCCCGCCGAACTTGGCCTGCACCTTCTTGCGCAGGGTGATGCTGAGGATCTTGTCCATCGGCAGGTCGAGCATCCGGCTCTTGCCCGCCGTTCGCCGGGTCTCGATACCCAGCGCACGGTGGAGCATATAGGCCGGCAGGCCGCCATCCTTCTCGATCGTCTTGATGATCCGCGCGCGCAGCATCTCGAACAGGCGCGGCACGACGACCATCAGCGTCGGGCGCACTTCCTCGATATTGGCAGCGAGCTTCTCGAGGCTCTCGGCGTAATAAATCTGCCCACCCAGCCCGATCGGAAAATATTGGCCGCCGCTATGCTCATAGGCGTGGCTGGCCGGCAGGAACGACAGGAATATCTCGTCGTCCCAGCCGAAATCATTGGCGATGACGTCGATGCAGCCTTCGACATTGTGGAGGATCGCGCCATGATGCTGACGCACGCCGCGCGGCGCGCCGCCGGTGCCGCTGGTATAGATCAGGCAGGCCAGCCCGTCGCGCCCGACCTTGCTCGCCGCCTCGCGCATCGCTGCGACATCGCCCGGCCCGGACACGAAGTCGGACCACAGATGGAATTGCGCGACATCGGGCGACTGCTGGACCGCCAGTGGCTCGATCGAGATGATATGGTGGCATTCCGACGTGAACAACACCGCCGGGACCAGCGCCTTGGCCAGCTTTTGGTTCGACACGATCACCGCCCGCGCTCCGGCGTTGCCCAGCACATGCTGATGATCGCGCGTCGTGTTGGTGGTGTAGGTCGGCACGGTCACACAGCCCGCCGCCATGATGCCGAGGTCGGCGATCAGCCACTCCGGCCGGTTCTCGCTGACCAGCATCACCCGCTCGCCGGGCTTCAGCCCGATCCGCTGCAGGCTGGCGGCCAGCGCCGCGACCTGGCGAGCCGTTTCGGTCCAGCTCGTCGGCTGCCACGCCCCGTCGCGCTTGGCCCATAGGAACGGCGCGTCGCCTTTCTCGGCGGCGCGGGCGAAGAACATCGCCACCAGGTTGGGGAAATGCTCCAGCTGGCGCGCTTCGACGCGGCGGCTCATTGCGCGACCGCCACGCCCTCGCTGCGCGGATCGGCGGCGCCGACCCAGCGGCCCCTGCCGTCAGAATCGGCGACGCTTTCGATCGCATTGGCCTTGAACGTGCCGTGGGGGCGGGTCTTGATCATGCCATGGCCAAGCGCGGTCAGCGCCGGGACCATCGCTTCCAGCGGCGAGTCGGCCTCGACATAGATCGTCGGCCCGCTCGGCGCGAAGATCACCGGCTGGGCGATCGCATCCTGCGCGCTCAGCTTCCAGTCGATCACGCCGATGATCGCCTTGAGCACCTGCGCCGGGATCGTCGCTCCGCCCGCGGCGCCGACCGCGAGGCGCACCCGGCCGTCCGGCCCGGTCACGATCATCGGCGACATCGAACTGCGCGGCCGCTTGCCGCCTGCAACCGCGTTCGCCACCGCTACGCCATCGACGCTCGGCACGAAGCTGAAGTCGGTCAGCTCGTTGTTGAGATAATAGCCGTTGACGACCAGCCCCGACCCGAACCCGCTCTCGATCGTCGAAGTGATCGAGGCGACATTGCCCGCGCTGTCGGCGATGGCGAAGGACGACGTCCCGGCTTCCAGCGCCTCGACCCCGGTGACATGATTGGGCGCGCCGCTGGGGTTGCCAGCGACAACCGCG
>NZ_JANMWY010000127.1:0-2228 GCF_031380695.1 Sphingomonas sp.
AAGCAGGGCAAGATCCAGCGCGCGACCTTTGCGAAGCCGGGCGGGAATGCGATCTCCGACTGGATCGACAATTGCCCGAATGCCGAGTTCGCCGCGCTGACCTACCAAGGCGGGACGGCGTGGCGCGAGCGGTTGAGGCGCGACCTCGTCGCGTCGCCCAAATCACTCGAGCTGATCGCCGACCATGACGACGCTGCCTTGGCGACGCTGATGACCAACCTCGGCGGGCATTGCATCGAGACGTTGCTCGAGGCGTTCGCACGGTGCGATGACGAGCGGCCGACGCTGTTCATTGCCTACACGATCAAGGGCTATGGGCTGCCGTTCGCGGGCCACAAGGACAATCATGCCGGTCTGATGAATCCGACCCAGATTGAGAGCCTGCGCGACGCGATGGGGATCGCGCCCGGCGAGGAATGGGCGCCCTATGGTGGGCTGGGCGACAATGCCGCCGCCGCGGCGCGGGCCATAGTCGAAGATAGCGCGCTGGCCCGGACGAAGGGCGAACTCGCCGTACCGCCGGTGCCCGTACCGGATATTCCCACCCCCGATGGAACAGAACAGGCGACGCAGACGGCGTTTGGGCGGATCCTGCTCGAACTGGCGAAATCGGGTCATCCGCTGGCCGACCGCATTGTTACCACCTCGCCCGACGTCACCGTGTCGACCAACCTCGGTGCCTTCGTCAACCAGCGCGGGCTGTTCCGACGTCAGGAACTGCGCGACGTGTTCGCCGCGGCAAAAATCCCGACCGCTCAGAAGTGGGCCGGGCACGATGCCGGTCAGCATATCGAGCTCGGCATAGCCGAGAACAACCTGTTCCTAATGCTCGCCGCGCTTGGTCTTGCCGCACCGCTGTTCGGAACGCGGTTGTTGCCGGTTGGAACAGTCTATGATCCGTTCATCGCGCGCGGGCTCGATGCGCTCAACTATGCCTGTTACCAGGATGCGCGCTTTCTGCTCGTGGCGACGCCATCGGGATTGACGCTCGGGCCAGAAGGCGGCGCGCACCAGTCGATCAATTCGCCATTGATCGGCATCGGCCAGCCCGGCCTGACCTATTGTGAGCCGGCCTTCGTCGACGAGTTAGCGCTGATCATGCGCTGGTCGTTCGAACATATGCAGGCAGCCGACGGGGGTTCGGTCTATCTCCGCCTGACGACCCGTGCGATCGGACAGGTCGAGCGGGCCGACGACAGCTGGCGCGAGCCGGCCCTTAAAGGCGGCTATTGGCTGCGCCGTCCGAGCGGCCCGGCCGATCTCGCCATCGCCTTTACCGGCGCAGTGACCCCCGAAGTACTCGCCGCTGCCGACGAATTGAGCGAGGACGTGCCCGGCCTCGGGCTGCTGATGGTCACGTCGCCAGACTTGCTGCACCGCGACTGGTCCGCGCATCAGGCCGCGCGCTGGACCGGCTCGGCACGCGCGCCGTGCCACGCCGAGGCGCTACTGTCGGAGCTAGCGCCACACGCCGGCCTGGTCACAATCATCGACGGCGCCCCCTCGACGCTGTCGTGGCTCGGCGGGGTGCGCGGGATGCGCGTCAGCCCGCTTGGCACCGATCGCTTTGGCCAGACCGGCGACTTGCCCGACCTGTTCGACCTCTACCGGCTCGACAGCAGAGCGATCATCGACGCGGTGGCGCAACTGCTGATCGACACACGTCGATTCGAATGATCCGTCGGCGTTGAGCGCTCGCCTGAGGCGCGACCTGCGTTCATTCCGGGGAACTGGATCAATGGCGGGACGGCGTTCGAATGGGGCTGGGCCAACCATAGCGTCCCACCGGAAGTATTGCTTGAAACAGTGCGTTCGCTCGCGTCACGGATCGCTCTGACCCCACCGGAAGTCCTGCGGGTCAAGAATTTGTCAATCAATCGTGCTGCCGAGTCGGCGGCCTTGGAACCGCGCTCGACCGCATCGCCGACGCCGATGCGTCGCTGCACATCGACCCGGCAGTGCTCGCGATCCGCCAGCTGCCGCATCGCATCGCGATGGCGCTGATCCTGACCGGCGAGCGGATCAAGGCTGACCAGGCGATGCAGTACGGGCTAGTCAACGAAGTCGTGCCGTTCGATGCGTTGCAGGACGCGGCCCAGCGCTGGGCGGACAAGCTGCTTGCGGCATCGCCCCTGGCGGTTCAAGCTGCCAAGCACGCCGTCCTCGCGCGGCGTGACATGCCGCTGGAGACGGCCCTGATGTCGAAGTTCGAGCCGATCGAAGCCTAT
>NZ_JANMWY010000161.1:0-15044 GCF_031380695.1 Sphingomonas sp.
GCATGTCCAATTCCCTCAGGCGCTTGCATGGAGGTCGATGACGACGCTGCCGGTCGGATCAATCCGGGCCGTGCAGCCATGCGGAATGACCACGGTCGTATCCGGATACTCGAGAATAGCCGGCCCCGACACCGTAAAGCCCACCCCGAGCAGCGCACCATCGTAAATTGCCGTCGTCTCGGCATCACCGCCGTGCCCGTACCAAATAATTTCGCGCGATTTCTCAACGGCCTTGTGCGCAATTTTCACGTCCTGCTGGACGAGATCGCCGACGCGAAACTCCGATAGCTTGGCCGCTCCATGGACCTGGAGGCCCGTGAGCCCGAAGCCAGCACCGGCGAAACCGCTGCCCTTGCCGTAAAGGCGCTCATATTCGCGTTCAAACGTTGCCACGAGGCCTTTGACGGCGGCGGCATCATATACGCCATCCGCGGCCGTCACGGCGACCTGATTGATCTGCAGCTGATAACGCAGCTCCGCGAAGCGGCGGAACTGGATAGCGTCGACCGGGACGCCTTGCTTGGCGAGTTTTTCGATCACGCGCGCTTCCAGAATCGGCCAGCGCCGGTTGATCTCCTCGGGGTCGAAAGGACTGGAGAGGCTCATGGCCGTCTGCTCTGTGACAAGCGCTTCGGACGCCGAAATACCGAAGGCGGACCAGCCGGCGGCAAGGTTGCTCATCGGCACGACGACCGAGCGCACGCCGAGTTCGCGCGCAATCGCGGCGGCGTGCAACCCGCCCGCGCCGCCGAAGCCGTAAAGCGAGAAGTCGCGCGGGTCATGGCCTTGCTGCGTCAGGGTCAACCAGATCGAGTCGGCCATCTGGCTGTCGATAATCTGGAGCGCCGCGGCGGCGGTCTGCCTGGCATCGAGCCCAAGCGGTGCGCCGACTCGCGCAAGCGCGGCGGCAGCGCCCGCGACGTCGAGCGCGATCTTCCCGCCGAAGAAATAGGCCGGATCGAGAAAGCCGAGCACCACCGCCGCATCGGTAACCGTGGGTTCCTCGCCGCCCCGGCCGAAGCAGACCGGGCCCGGCCGGGCACCCGCGCTATGCGGTCCGACTTTCATCGCGGCACCTTCGGTCCTGATAATGCTGCCGCCACCGGCACCAACCGACCGGACGTCGAGCGTCGGGACAAAATATTCATATTGGCCATAGCTTGCCGTCGGCCGGCGAACCGGCGTGCCGTCAAAGATGGTCCCGATGTCGAGCGTCGTCCCGCCAACGTCGGCGGTGATCACGTTGCGGCTACCGCCCACCGCAGCGGCGTTGGCGAGGCTGGCGGCTCCGATTAGGCCGGCGACGGGGCCGGACCCGACGGTCAGGACCGGCACTTCGGCGGCATATTCTGAATCGATCAGTCCGCCGGCGCAGGACATGATTTGCAGCGACCGCGTGTATCCGAATTTCTTTAGATCAACGTCGAGTGCCTCGAGATAGAGGCGCATCGGTGGTCCGATCAAGGCATTGACGATTGTGGCGATCGTGCGCTCATATTCGCCGACCCGGGGGCTAACCTCCGACGAAATCGACACGAAGAGGTCTGGCGCGATTTCATGCACCAATTCGCGCAATCTTTTCTCGTGAGCGTCGTTAGCAGTCGACCAGAGCAGCGAAATGGCCACCGCTTCGACGCCTTGATCAACCATTCTCCGGATGGCATCGCGCGCCGTGTCTTCGTTCAGCGCCGCGAATACCCGTCCATCGAAGGCAATCCGCTCATCGATCCCTTCGCACAGCGACTTAGGTACGAGCGGCTCCGGTTTCGTCTGCTTGGCGACGTGGGCGATATAGTTCGCCGGCATGAATTTCAGGCGGTTGCCGGCCTTCATGATGAACACCGTATCGGTATGGCCGCGGGTCGCCAGCAGGCCGACGCGCGCTGTCTTGTGCTCCACCAGGGCATTCGTGCCGACCGTGCAGCCGTGATAAACCTGGCGTTCGCCAGCATCTCGTCGAGCGCGACGCCGTGCATCTCGGCCGTGGTCCGAAGCGAGGCGATGAAACCGGTCTGAAAATCGGGAGGTGTCGACGATGACTTGCCGATCTTGACGACCGGCGACTCTCCGTTCTGCGACGTCTTGATCGCGACGCAGTCGGTGAACGTACCGCCGATATCGACACCCACAATGTATCGCACGCTGCACCCTCCCCTATCCACTTTTACCGGACATATGGTCCTACAATTAGACATCGACTTCCTGCGCGTTGGCTGTGGGTCTGTCAAGCGGGCTTGAATCGTCGCACTGCCGACGACAGATCGAGAGCTCCCTCAAAAAGGCGGTTGGTGTTTTCTCAAGCAAAATGACACTAAGGCTGGATGAAAGCACCCAGCGCCTCTACCCTTGCCGAACTCGCTCAGATTGCCGGGGTGTCGGTGGCTACCGTGTCGCGTTCGCTTGCGGGCAACCCGGTCATTGCAGAGGCGACCCGGACGCGGATCGTCGCGTTAGCCCGCGAGCACGGCTTTCAGGTCAACCAGGCAGCGCGCAACCTCAGACTAAAGCGGACGGGAGCGATCGGAGTGATCCTCCCACTCGGTCATGAGGCCGAGCAGAATTTGTCCGATCCCTTCTTCATGAGTCTGCTCGGACCGCTCGCCGACGCGATCGCCCACCGCAAGCATGATTTGCTGCTGTCACGAGTGATTCCGACTGATGACCGGTGGCTTGACCAAATCGTCGATGCGGGACGGGTCGACGGGGTGGTCATTATCGGCCAGTCCGACCAAGTCGAGGTCATCGAGCGAGTCGCCCGGCGCTATCGCCCGATGATCGTGTGGGGAGCCGAGCTACCGGGTAAGGCACAGGTCACGGTCGGGTCGGACAATTTCGCCGGCGGACGGCTCGCCGCCGAGCATCTCCTCGCGCAGGGACGCAAGCGACTCGGCTTCTTTGGCAATGTCGAAGTGCCCGAATTCGCGGCGCGTTTCGCCGGATTTCAGCAGGCATTGGCGGCGGCGGGGCATCTCGAGGGAACGCTGCTGCCGATGCATCTAACCAGCGAATCCTCTTACAGCGCGATCGAAGAATATCTAGTTGGCCACCCTTCTCCCGACGGGATCGTCGCGGCGTCGGACGTCATCGCGATGAGCGCGCTTCGTGCTCTGGCCGAACGCGGCAAACGAGTACCCCAGGATGTCGGCGTGATCGGCTATGACGACGTGCTGATCGCAACTCATACCACGCCGCCGCTGACCACTATCCGCCAGAATGTCGGGCTGGGTGCCGAAATGATGATCGACCTGTTGTTCCGCCGGATGGAGGGCGCAGAAGTTGAGTCGGTGACGATGGCACCCGAGCTGATCTTGCGTAGCTCGGCTTAGGCGGAGAGATCAGCGCGCGCTGTGCGAACCATAAGCGTCGCCACCGCTGCCGCCAGCATCATCGCCCCGCCAAGCATCAGTACGTGACGCGGGTCGCCGCCCAGCAGCGGACGATAGGCAAGCCATACGAACAGGATTTCGACCATCATCGGAATGACGATGAACATGTTGAAGATGCCCATGTAAACTCCGGTGCGCTCAGGTGGAATGGCGTTGGCGAGCATCAGGTAGGGATTGCCCATCAGGCTGCCCCAGCCGATACCAATTCCAACCATCGCGATTACGAGCAGTGAAATCGACCCGGTGAAGGCAATTGTGACCATCGCCGCACTCGACGCGATCATTGCGATGGCATGGATCGGCTTGGCCCCAAAGCGACGTGCAAGTGGGATCATTGCGAACGCCGAAATACAGGCGATAGCATTGTAGAAGGCACCGAGTTGGCCGTTAAGCAGGCTCGCATCGCGAAAGCCCGTGCTCGCGGGGTCGCTCGTCCCCTGAACGTTGCGGGCGAGCGCCAGTACGACATACTGCCAATAGCAAAACATGCCGAACCACTGAAACAGCATCGCGACTGCCAGCTGGCGCATGACAGGGGGCATGTCGCGTATCGCGTCGGCCAACCCGGTAATGGTCGAACGAAACGACAGCGGATCGGCCGCCATCGCGGCGTCCTCTTGCGGAGTCAGTGGCAGTTCGGGCACGCGCACAACCGACCATAGGATGGTCGCGATCGACAGGAAGGCGCCGATCAGGAAGCTGATCCGGGTGATTTCGGGGATGCCGTTGCCGTCGAGTAGATCCTTGTTGATCCCCCACCACACGAGCAGCGACGGAGCGAGGTAGGACAAGGTCTGGGCCAGCCCGGTGAACGCGCTTTGAGTAAGGAAGCCAAACGGCCGCTGATCTGGGCCGAGCCGATCGCTGACATAGGCGCGATAGGGCTCCATCGTAACATTATTGGCGGCGTCGAGCACCCACAGCAGGCTCGCTGCCATCCATAGTGTGCGGCTGTAGGGCATTGCCAGCAGGCTTAGGCTGCAGAGGATTGCACCGATCAGGAAATAGGGCGTTCGGCGACCGAGCCGGGTGCGCGTGCGGTCGCTCATCGATCCGATCAGCGGCTGGATGATCAGCCCGGTCATGGGGCCCGCCAGCCACAGCAACGGCATCGCTCCCTCGTCGGCGCCGAGATAGCTGTAGATCGGGCCCATATTGCTTTGCTGGAGCCCGAAGCTGAACTGGAGGCCGAGGAAGCCGAGATTCATCTGCAGGATACGTGCAACCGACAGGCGCGGCTTATCTGAGCCAATGATCATGGCAACGCTCTCCCGACAGACTGACGCTGCCATAAAGCACGGCTTATCCGAACACGCAAACGATTGCAAATAAGGCTTGCAAACGTTTGCGGAAACGATATGACGGAAGTTCACAAGCCGTAGAGCGGCTGATTTACGGGGGAGAATGACATGTTGAACGGCCGCATCTTTTTATTGGCAACGACCGCGCTGACGCTGGCGACACCGGCTGTTGCGCAGCAACCTGTGCCATCTGACGCCCCCGCCAACGCGCCGGCAGTCGTCGAAGAGGTCGCGAAGGATGAGATTGTCGTCACCGCCGTCGCCCGGGGTCAGAATCGCCTCGACAGCTCGGTCTCGGTCAGTTCGCTCAATGCCGATGCCATCGCCAGCGCCGCGCCGCGCTCGGCCGCCGAATTGTTCCGCAGCCTGCCCGGCATCCGCTCCGAGTCGTCGGGCGGCGAAGGCAATGCCAATATCCAGTCGCGCGGTATCCCGATTTCGACTGGTGGTGCCAAGTTCCTCCAGCTCCAGGAAGACGGGCTGCCGATCCTCGAATTTGGCGACATCGCTTTTGGCAATGCCGACATTTTCCTGCGCGCCGACTCCACCGTCGCGCGGGTCGAAGCCGTTCGCGGTGGCTCGGCGTCGACCTTCGCATCGAACTCGCCGGGCGGTGTGATCAATACCATTTCGAAGACGGGCACGGTCGACGGCGGCTCGATCATGGCGACGCTCGGACTCGACTATGGCGAGCATCGCCTTGACGTCAATTATGGCGGGCATCTGTCGGATTCGCTGACCTTCAACGTCGGCGGCTTCTACCGCGTCGGCGAGGGTCCGCGCCGCGCCGGCTATGACGGCAACAAGGGCGGCCAGATCAAGGGCAACCTTACGAAGTCGTTCGAGAAGGGCTTCTTCCGCCTCAATTTCAAATATCTCGACGACCGGGCGATCGCCTATCTGCCGAGCCCGGTGCGCGTGACCGGATCGAACGGCGACCCGCATTATGAAGCGCTTTCCGGCCTCAGCCCCAACAATGACACGATCCATTCGATCTATTTTACCCAGGCGGTAACACTCGACGGACACAACAACCGCGAAACCGACGACATTCGCGACGGCATGCACCCGATCGTCAAGGCAATCGGTTTTGAAGGCCAGTTCGAGATCGCTGATGGTTGGATCGTCAATGACAAGTTCCGCTATGCCAACATCCACGGCCGCTTCAATTCGCCCTTCCCGGCGACGACCGACACGGTCCAGAACCTCGCCAACGGCATTGGCGGCGCGGGTTCGGTCGCGACTTACGCCAACGGCCCGCGCGCCGGGCAGCTCATTGCCAATCCGACGACGACCAATGCGATCGGCATCGTCCTGTTCAACACCAAGCTCAACAGCCTCGACAATGTCACCAACGACCTTCGCCTCAACCACCGCTTCGACATGGGCGGGGGCAAGCTCGATCTGGCGCTCGGCCTCTACAAATCGCGCCAGAAGATCGATATGGATTGGACCTGGTCATCCTATTTGCTCGAGGCCAGGGGCGACAATGCCGCGCTGATCAACGTGCGCAATGCGGCTGGCGTGTCGCAGACCGATACCGGGCTGATCGCTTATGGCGCATCCTTCTTCGGCAATTGCTGCCGTCGCTCGTACAACCTCGATTTCGACACCAGCGCACCGTTCGCGTCGTTGAGCTTCAACACCGGCGGACTGACGCTCGACGGAAGCCTGCGCTACGATTTCGGTCGGGCGCGCGGCTTCGTATTGGGTGACGGACCGGTGGTGCCGACGGATGTCGATGGTAACGGCACGATCTCGGTGCCCGAGACCAAGACCACGGTGATGCCGCTGAATGCGACTCGTCCGGTCAATTACAACTACAAATACCTGTCCTACTCGGCCGGTGCTAACTACCGCCTTGCTTCCGACCTGTCGCTGTTCGCGCGCTACAGCCGTGGCGGTCGCGCCAATGCCGATCGTTTCGTCTTCGGGGGCAACACCAGCCCGACGACGGGCGCACTGCTGCCCGGTGCCCGGGCGGTCGACTTCGTTCGCCAGGCCGAAGCCGGGGTCAAGTATCAGGCGCGCGGCCTAGCGCTCTATGCAACGGCGTTCCACGCCAAGACCCAGGAGCAGAATTACGAAGCGACGACGCAGCGTTCCTTCTCAAACACTTACCGCGCCTATGGGGTAGAACTCGAAGGCAGCTACCGTACCGGCGGGTTCAGCTTGTCGGCCAATGGCACCTACACCAACGCTAAGATAATCGCCTCGAACGATCGGTCGGTGATCGGCCACCGGCCGCGTCGACAGGCCGAGTTCATCTGGCGCGTTGCCCCCGAATATACGACCGGCCGGTTCAGCGTCGGCGCCAGCGCAATCGGCACGACGTCGAGCTTTACCCAGGACAGCAATCAGCTGAAGCTGCCAGCGTTTACGCAGGTCAACGCCTTCGTCGCGGTGCGGCCCATCGAGCGGGTGCAACTGTCGGTCAATGCCAACAACCTCTTCAACGTCAGGGGCTTCACCGAGGCCGAAGAAGGATCGATCCCGGGCAACGGCATCGTCCGCGCTCGCTCGATCAACGGACGGACGATCTCGGCCTCACTGAAGTTCGACTTCTGAAGCTGACCCCCGGGCACGCCATGTCGGTGCGCCCGGGGCAAGCCTTTGGAACGAAGAGCATCATCATGACGAGTAAGTGGACCGGGGAGGCTGTCGCCCGCATCACCGCCGCGCCAATCGCCACTGCCCCGGCAATCGATCGCGCAAGCGTGCGGCCGATCCTGCCAGGCTTCGACCTGTGGGACTATTGGCCAGTACAGGAGCGGGACGGACGCACGGCGTCGATTGCCGGGGGCACCCTTCAAATGCTGCTCTGCGCGCCGGTAGTCGGCGATCCCGAAGTACGGCACGCGATCGCCCGGATCCGACTGATGCACGAGTGCGACGGACGATGGCGGGATCTCGGCAATCTCTTGCCCAACGGATTCAGCCCCGGAAGCCGCGAATGGTCGGGCTCGGCAAACGTCGACGAGAGCCATGAGCAGGTCACGCTTTATTTTACCGCCGCAGGCCAGCGCGGCGAGACGAGTACAAGCTTCGATCAGCGATTGTTCGAGACGAGCGCGAGCCTGGCCGTCACCGACGGCACTCCGCGTCTCGGTCTGTGGTCGAATCCGGCGGAATCAGTCGCCGCCGACGGGCGCGTCTATGCCACCGACATGACCGGCGGCGGCGCAATCGGGACCATCAAGGCGTTCCGCGACCCGGCCTGGTTTTGCGATCCTGCTGACGGACAGGAATATCTTCTATTTGCGGCGTCGCTCGCCGCATCGGTTTCGCCATGGAACGGCGTGGTTGGTGTGGCGCGGCGTGAAGAGGAACATTGGTGCCTCGCCGATCCGCTGATCTCCGCCGAAAGACTAAACAATGAACTTGAACGCCCCCATGTCGTACATCACCGGAATCGATATTATTGTTTTTGGTCGACGCAGCGAAAGGTCTTCGCCGCAAACGGCCCAAGCGGCCCAAACGGATTGTACGGAATGGTGTCGGATAGGTTCGCGGGGTCGTGGCGACCACTCAACGGATCGGGACTGGTCTTCGCCAACCCCGCCGATCAACCAATCCAGGCGTATAGTTGGCTAGTGCTTGGCGATCTCAGCATAATCAGCTTCATCGATCGCCCCGGCCTGATCGCCGAACCGTCCGACCCCGTTGTTGCACGCCGCCATTTTGGGGGGACGCCGGCGCCGGTGCTGCACCTGATGCTCGATGGCGAGCAGGCGAGCCTGGCATGAGCGAGCGGCGCGTCGCCGGGTCGAGATTTGGCTCACACGAGAGTAAATCGAACAGGAGTTCAAAGCACTCGGCAACGCCAGCCTCAATCCGCTCTGTTAGGACCGAGGGTGCCGAGTTCGGCCGGATCCCCGCTACGCCCAAGTCCGGCTGGTTGGGCGCTGTGTCGTCGGAACGTTCGGCGGCGGGCTTGGCCTGCCCGTTGACTTGGACACCGACGTCGCCGGCGGTGCTCGCCGAAGGCAGTCGGGCGCATCAATCGACTTCGGAGTGCCTATTTATCTGATGATCGGCACCGGAATCGCCGGCGGGATCGTGATTGACGGCAAGCCGCTGCACGGTGCGCATCAGCCCGTGATCGGACATGTCCGCGTCCGGCGCGTGGTCAGGTGACGTATTAGCAGGGATTTGCCCATTTCACCGTGATTGCCTTGAAGAGCGTTGCCGCAGGCCCGCGATTGCGGCGCGCAGGGTTGCGCAGCCCGCCTGGCAGCATCGGCGGACGTCAGCCCGCCTATTCAGTTATGCGGCCGCACGTGGTTGTAGCCATCGCGCCAGCTGCGCAGCCCGTACCGGGCTTCGCTCAGAGAGGCGAACAGCGTCTCGTTCAGGCACGCATCGCGCAAGCGCCCGTTAAAAGCTCTCTGACAAGCGTTCTGCTGCGGTTTCCCTGGCGCGATGTAGTACCATTCGATCTGCCGGTTCTGCGCCCAGCGCAAGATCGCCAAGCTGGTCAGCTCGGTGCCATTGTGGCTGACGATCATCAGCGGCTTGCCGCGGACCGCGATAATGGCATCGAGCTCGCAAGCAACACGAGCGCCCGACGGCGACGTATCGACGGCCAGCGCGAAGTTCTCACGCGTGAAGTCATCGACAACGGCACGGATTGCGAAATATCCTCTCTGCTCGATGGTGCGGGCGGTGGGAATCGAACCCACACTCCTTGCGGAACTGGATTTTGAATCCAGCGCGTCTACCAATTCCACCACGCCCGCACATCAACTACGACCTCTTAGCCGCGCTCAATTTTGATTTATACGAAGTTCGGCGCGTCTACATCGAGTGGCAAAGGATCAATTTCTAAGTAGTTGTTTTTGCGCGCAAATATGAACGCAACAGATCTCAATACTCCAACATTCTCAACATTTTGCGTGCCACGAGTCTACCATTCCGCCACGGGGCCAGGCACGGCCTCGACTAGCGAAGCCTGCGCCCATGATCAACCGTCAGACGCCGAATGTGAATGCCGTCGGCGCGGCACCGTAGCGGTTGGGGATCGAGCTGCCCTGGCGGATCAGCATCAGTACCAGCTGGGCGAACATCAGCATCAGCAGGCCGGTGTAGCCGAGCGCCACGATCCGCCCGAGAAAACTGCCGAACATCACCACCAGCGGCGCCGCGAACAGCATCACCATCGGCACGATCAGCTCGCGCCCGCTGCCGTTAACGTCGTGCAGCCGTCGCACCGCCACCGCCATTTGCGGCACGATCAGCAGCAGCCCGGCCAGCCCGGCAGTCGGCCCCGGCATGAAGCCGCCGCGCCCGAACATGGCGTCTAACACCCGCGCGAACGCCTGAAGCAGCATGACGAAGAAGAAAAAGGTCCAAAACTCCCCGCGCGACGCCCGCCCGGAAAAGTCGGCATATTTCTTCAGCGGCACCAACGCCTGATCCAGCAACGTCATGATTTGCCCCCTGAAAACTAACCAGCGATCATGTTTAGCCAGCGATTCCTAACGGATAGTCAACGCATCTCGTCAATTGCGTGGCGCCTGCCGGCGATAGCTCAGCGCCTCGGCAACATGGATCCGCCCGACCGTCTCCGCCCCGGCCAGGTCGGCGATCGTCCGCGCCACCTTCAGCATTCGGTGATAGCTTCGCGCCGACAGCCGCATCGCCGCCGCCGCGCTCGCCAGCAACGCCCGTCCCGGCTCGTCCGGCGTCGCCACCCGCTCCAGCACCGCGCCATCGGCCTCGGCATTGGTCCGCACCCCGTCGTCGGCATAGCGCGCCGCCTGCACCGCCCGCGCCGCCGCCACCCGTACCGCCACCGCCGCACTGCCCTCGGCAGGCGGCGGCAGGGTGAGATCGGCGGCGCTGACCCCCTGCACGTCGACGTGGAGGTCGATGCGGTCGAGCATCGGCCCAGACACCCGCGCCTGGTAATCGGCGGCACAGCGCGGTGCGCGACTGCACGCCAGCGCCGGATCGCCGAGATGGCCACAGCGGCATGGGTTCATCGCCGCAATCAGCTGGACCCGCGCCGGGAAGGTCACATGCGTGTTCGCCCGCGCCACCACCACCGTCCCCGTCTCGAGCGGCTGACGCAGCGAATCGAGCACCGGGCGCTGGAACTCGGGCAGTTCGTCGAGGAACAGCACGCCGAGATGCGCCAGGCTGATCTCGCCCGGCTTGACCTTCAACCCGCCGCCGACCAGCGCCGGCATCGACGCGCTGTGGTGCGGCGCGCGGAACGGGCGGGTGCGGATCAGCCGGCCGCCGGGCAGGCAGCCCGCGACGCTCGCGATCATTGACACGTCGAGCGCCTCGCTCGGCCCGAGCGGCGGCAATATCCCCGGCAGACAGGCGGCGAGCAGCGACTTGCCCGCCCCCGGTGGCCCGATCATCAGCAGATTATGCGCCCCCGCTGCGGCGATCTCGAGCGCACGCTTGGCGGTCTCTTGCCCCTTGACCTGAGCCAGGTCCGGCCCCCGCCCGGGCTCCTCCGCCTCGCCCGGCACCGGTGCGGGCAGCAGCGTCGATCCACGCAGATGCGCCAGCAACGACAGGAGATCGGGCGCGGCGAGCACCTCAACATCACCCGCCCACGCCGCCTCCGATCCTTGCGCAGCGGGGCAGATCAGCCCCTTGCCCTCGGCCGATGCATGGAGCGCCGCGAGCAGCACCCCCGCCGACGGCGCGATCCGCCCGTCCAGCCCCAATTCGCCGACGACGATATAATGGCTCAGCATTTCGGCATCGACCACGCCGATCGCGGCGAGCAGCGCCAGCGCGATTGGGAGGTCGAAATGCGACCCCTCCTTGGGCAAATCGGCTGGCGACAGGTTGGCGACAATCCGCTTCGGCGGGATCGCCAGCCCCATCGCGGCAATAGCCCCGCGCACCCGCTCGCGGCTTTCGGCGACTGCCTTGTCGGCCAGCCCGACGACGGCGAAATGCGGCAGGCCCGGCAACAGCTGGACCTGGACATCGACGGAACGCGCTTCGAGGCCGAGATATGCGACGGTGGACACGATCGCGACCATCAGCAGGCCTCGCGATCCGCACCGTCATTCCGCAATGGCAATGGTCCCCCTGTCTCGGCCGGCCAAGGCTAGGCGGCGCGCGGCGCGCGCGCAAGGCTTGCGGCCCGGTCCGCATCGCACCACATGGTCGGTCATGCCGGCACGCGATTCCTTACGGGCGTTTTTCAACAAGCCGCTGGTCGAGATCCTGCTGTTCGTGCTTGGGGCGGTGCTGATCATCCTGTCGCCGGTGGCCGGGGTTATCCCCGGCCCAGGCGGGATTTTCGTCTTCGCCGCGGGCCTCGCGCTGGTGCTCAAGACCAGCTTGTGGGCCAAGCGCAACTATGTCCGCTTCTAGCGCTAACAGCCCAAGGTCGGTCGCTGGGCCGACTGGGGCCTGCGCCGCCAGAGCCCGAAGCGGCGCGAGGAGCGATTGAAGGCGGAAACCGCCGAGCCGACCTCGCTCGGCGATTGACTTTGCCCGCCCCTGCCCGTAACGGCCCGACGACAGGCGGTCGCCTTTCCGGCCGCCATTTTTATTTGATTTCCGAAGGCATGAGCGATGAAGCGCACTTTTCAGCCCAGCAATCTCGTCCGCGCGCGTCGGCACGGGTTCCGTCACCGGTCGGCGACGGTGGGCGGGCGCAAGATCCTCAATGCGCGCCGCGCTCGCGGCCGCAAGAAGCTCAGCGCCTAGTTTCCATACTTACCAAGCGTTCGGACTTCCTCGCCGCCAATCGCGGCCAGCGCTTTCCCATGCCCGGCTTCGTGCTCCAGGTCCGGCGACGCGATGACGGCGACCCCGCCATGCGTGTCGGCTTCACCGTGACCAAGAAGATCGGCAACGCCGTCGTCCGTAATCGCATGAAGCGCCGCTTCCGCGCACTCGCTCGCGAACACCTCCCGGTGCGCGGCATTGCCGGTGCCGACCATGTTCTGATCGGTCGCGCCGGCGGGATCGAGCGTGAATTCAGTGCCTTGTCCGACGAACTTCAGCGGGCCTTGCAAAAGGCCGCGCGATGATCGCCAGGACCCTCATCCTCCTCGCGCGCGGCTGGCAGCTCGGCCCGTCGCGCGTCCTGCCCCCGTCGTGCCGCTATCAACCGAGCTGTTCGGCCTATGCGATCACCGCACTTCGGCGCTATGGCGCGGCGCGCGGCGGTTGGCTGGCGCTGAAACGCATCTTCCGTTGCCACCCGTGGGGCGGCATGGGCCCCGATCCCGTACCCTGAAGGACGCACGTTGACCGACGATAATCGCAACATGATCCTGGCGATCATCCTCAGCGCGTTCGTGCTGATCGGGTGGAGCCTGCTTGGTCCCAAGGTTCTGCCGACCGCTACGCCGCAGACGGTGCAGGTCCGCGATGGCAAGGCGATCCCGACCGCACAGCCCCCGGCCGGCCCCGGTGGCGCGCCCGCGACCGGTGCTGCTTCGCTGGGCGCGCTCGGCGTTCGATCCGACGTCATCGCCTCGACCCCGCGCATCAAGGTCGACACGCCCAGCCTCTTCGGCTCGATAAACCTCAAGGGTGCGCGGATCGACGATCTGCGGCTGGTCAGGCAGCGCGAGACGATCGACGCCAAGTCCGCCCCCGTCCGCCTCTTCTCCCCCGCCGGTGCGCCCGGCGCATACTTCGCCGGTGCCGGCTGGACCGCCGATGGCATCGCCGTCCCTGGCCCTGATACTGTCTGGCAGGCTAGCTCGCGCCTACTCCAGCCGGGCAAGCCGGTCACGCTGAGCTGGACCAACCCTACCGGCCAGCGCTTCGAGCAGGTCATCGCCGTCGACGACAGCTACCTCTTCACCATTCAGCAGCGCGTCGTGAACGGCGCCGCCACGCGCGTCACCGTCCGCCCCTACGGCTTCGCCAGCCGCGCCAACCAGTCGCACGATCCCTCGACCTGGACCGCTCATGTCGGCCCGATCAGCGTGATCGACGGCAAGGCGAACTACTCGACCAAGTGGGAAACACTCAACGAGGCCGGTGCTGCCGGCACGACTGGTGAGGGTGGTACCGGCTGGGTCGGCTTCACCGACAAATATTGGCTCGCCGCACTGGCCCCGAGCGGCGAAGTCACCCCCGGATTCCGCCGCACCCCGACCGGCGGTTACCAGGCGGACTACGCCGCCGCGCCCGAACAGATCGCCCCCGGCCAGGCCGCCACGACCCAGGTCCGCCTGTTCGCCGGCGCCAAGGAGAAAGCCGCGCTCGACCGCTATGAGGACGAGGGCATCGCCAAGCTCAGCAAGTCGATCGACTGGGGCTGGTTCGAATGGTTCATGCGGCCATTGTTCAATCTGCTGCGCTGGCTGTTCGCGATGACCGGCAACTTCGGCGTCGCGATCATCCTGCTGACTTGCGTCGTTCGCGCGATCATGTTCCCGATCGCCAATCGCCAGTTCAAGTCGACTCTCGCCATGCGCCGCGTCCAGCCCAAGCTGAAGGCGCTGCAGGCGCGCTGGAAGGACGACAAACCGCGCCAGCAGCAGGAAATGATGAAGCTCTACAAGGAGGAAAAGGTCAATCCAGCCGCCGGCTGCCTGCCGATCTTCCTCCAGATTCCGGTGTTCTACGCGCTGTACAAGGTGCTGATGGTATCGGTCGAAATGCGCCACCAGCCGTTCTTCCTGTGGGTCAAGGATCTTTCCGCGCCCGATCCCCTGACCCCGGTCAACCTGTTCGGCTTCCTCCACTTCAGCCCGCCCGCCCTACTCGCCATCGGCGTGCTGCCGATCCTGGTCGGCTTCACCCAGTGGCTGACGATCAAGATGAACCCGATGGTCGGCGTCGACCCGACCCAGCAGCAGATCATGACGCTGATGCCGTGGTTCATGATCTTCGTCTTCGCCCCGTTCGCGGCCGGGCTGCAGCTCTATTATGTGATGAACAATTTGCTCACGCTCGCGCAGCAGACGTGGTTCAACAAGATGCACCCGGTCGAGGCGAGCACGGCGATCGTCGACGCGAAACCGGCCAAGCGATGAGCGAGCACGACCTCACCGAAACCGCGCGAAAACTCTTCGCCGGGCCGATCGAGTTCCTCAAGTCCGCGCCCGGGCTCCAGCACCTCCCCGACCCGACCTTCCCCGAGATCGCCTTCGCCGGGCGATCGAACGTCGGCAAGTCGTCGCTGCTCAACGCGCTGACCAATCGCCACAAGCTTGCCCGCACCTCCAACACCCCCGGCCGCACGCAGGAACTCAACTTCTTCGACGTCGGCCAGCCGGTCCAGATCCGCCTCGTCGACATGCCCGGCTACGGCTTCGCCGAGGCGCCCAAGGACATGGTCAAGCGCTGGCGCTTCCTGATCAACGATTACCTCCGCGGTCGCCAGGTGCTCAAGCGCGCGATCATGCTGGTCGAT
>NZ_JANMWY010000197.1:0-7852 GCF_031380695.1 Sphingomonas sp.
GGCACTCGTCCGGCCGTCGAACGCCGCGTCGAGCCTGGTGTCGGGATCGGCCGGATCGACCACCGTCACGCGAAGGCCACTGGCATCGAGCGCAGCCGCCAGCGCGAGCCCGACCAGCCCACCGCCGAGAATGATGACGTCGCTTCCTTGCATCACCGCCAGTGTAAGCGCTGGCGGGACAAGAGGAAAGCCTTGCGCGCGGAGTCCCGTCCATTGCATGAACGGCGAACAAAGCGGGGACGATGAGATGGCGAGCGTCGCACAGCGCGCACAGAAACGCGACCTGGGGCCGGACTGGCGCGACACGCTGGCCGTGTCGATGCGCCGCTTTGCCCGGCGCAGCATGGGTGCGATCCTGATCGGGCTGAGCTTGGCGCTGGGCCTGGCGCTGGCGACGCACAGCAGCACCGACCCCAGTTTCACGACCGCCGCCGGCGGGCCGGCGATCAATTGGCTGGGCGGGTTCGGCGCCTATGCCAGCGACCTGATGCTGTTGCTGTTCGGCCCGGGCTCTGCCCTGTTTCTGCCGGTAATCCTGCTCGCCGGGACGCGGATGATGCGCGAGGCACCGGGTGGATCGCTGTGGCGCGCCCTTCTCGTCGCGAGCATCGGCGTGCTGCTGGTCGGGATCGCACTCGGTTTGATGCGCTGGTCGGGCGTATCGGGGTTGCCCGCCGCGTGGGGCGGTGCGCTTGGGCTGGGGGGCGCGCATGCGATCGATGCCGGACTCGGCATGATCGGCAATCCGTCGATCGCCGGGCCGCTGCGGTTGACGTTGCTGGCCTTGTTCGCCCTCGCTGGGCTGGCGGTGCTGTGGGTAGCCTGTGGTGTCGGCGCAGACGAGCGGGAGTGGTTCGCCCATTTCTTCCGCCGCGATCCGGCTGAGTCACCGAAGCCGAAGCGCAAGACCCGCGAGCCGCGCGCGGAATTTGCGGCTCCTGCTCCGCCGCGCTCGCGCCCCGCCGTCGCCGTGACCGAGGCAATGAGCGCGATCGCCCCAGCAGTGTCGCGCAAGGACGCCGGGCGCAAGGGCCGCTCGGCCGGCCAGGCGAGCCTCGCATTGGGTGACAATTATCAGCTACCACCGCTCGACCTACTCGCCAGGCCGACCGAGACCGGGCGCACCCCCGTCGACCGCGCGGGCCTCGAGCGCAACGCTCGCCTGCTCGAATCGGTGCTCGAGGATTTCCATGTCCGTGGCGACATCGTCGAGGTGCGCCCCGGTCCGGTCGTGACCATGTACGAGCTGGAGCCGGCGAGCGGGATCAAGGCAAGCCGGGTCATCCAGTTGGCCGACGACATCGCCCGCAACATGTCGGCGCTGTCGGCGCGCGTCGCGACCATTCCCGGGCGCAGCGTGATCGGCATCGAATTGCCCAACGTGAGGCGCGAGACGGTGGCGCTAAGCGAATTGGTCGGCAGCCAGGCGTTCGAAGATCAGAACATGTCGCTGCCGCTGATCCTGGGCAAGAATATCGCTGGCGACCCGGTCATCGCCGACCTCGCGCCGATGCCGCATTTGCTGGTCGCGGGCACGACCGGATCGGGCAAGTCGGTCGGCCTCAACTGCATGATCCTGTCCTTGCTCTATCGGATGAGCCCGGACGAATGCCGGATGATCATGATCGATCCTAAGATGCTGGAACTCAGCATGTATGAGGATATACCCCACTTGCTCGCCCCGGTGGTGACCGAACCGGGCAAGGCGATTCGCGCGCTGAAATGGACCGTCGAGCAGATGGAGGAACGCTATCGCATGATGGCCAGCCTCGGCGTGCGCGCGCTCGCCAGCTACAACCAGAAGGTGCGTGAGGCGAAGGCCAAGGGAACGACGCTCGGGCGGCGCGTGCAGACCGGCTATAACGCCGAAACCGGCCAACCGATCTATGAAACCGAGGAACTGGACTACGATGTACTGCCGCAGATCGTGGTGGTCGTCGACGAGCTGGCTGACCTGATGATGACCGCCGGCAAGGAGGTCGAGTTTTTGATCCAGCGGTTGGCACAGAAGGCGCGCGCGGCGGGCATCCATCTGATCATGGCCACCCAGCGGCCGTCGGTCGATGTCATCACCGGCGTGATCAAGGCCAATTTGCCGACGCGGATCAGCTTCCAGGTCACCAGCAAGATCGACAGCCGCACGATCCTTGGCGAGCAGGGGGCCGAACAGCTGCTTGGCAAAGGCGACATGCTTTACATGCCCGGCGGCAAGCAGATCATCCGCGTCCACGGCCCGTTCGTCAGCGACGAGGAAGTGCGCCTGGTCGCCGAACATTGGCGCAAGCAGGGCGTGCCCGACTATATCCAGGCGGTGACCGAGGAGCCTGAGGACGGCGGCTACATGTTCGACGGCCAGCCGACTGGCGAAGACGATGCCGAAACGGCGCTGTACCGCAAGGCGATCCAGGTGGTGGCGGAGAGCCAGAAGGCGTCGACTAGCTATATCCAGCGACAATTGCGCATCGGCTACAACAGCGCGGCACGGCTGATCGAGCGAATGGAAAAGGATGGCATCGTCGGCCAGCCCGACCACGTCGGTCGACGCGAGGTGCTCATGGACGCCGACGGCCACGCGATCTGAGCGTGTATGGCGCGGAACGGTCGGGTTCAGCACCTATTCAAGCCGCCCGCACCATTCGGCCGGGCAAGCTTTTCGGTTTCGGGAGAATTTGTATGTCGATGCGTTTCGCGCGGTTGATCGCGCCGCTCACTATCGCTGCCCTATCCGCTCCGGCCGCAGCAGCGACCGATCCGACGGTGGCGCAAGTCGAGCGCAGCCTGGCCGCGACCCAGTCGATGACCGCCAGTTTCGTGCAGACCAATGGCAAGGGCCAGCAGCTGGGCGGCCAGCTGAGCCTCAAGCGGCCCGGCCGGGCGCGGTTCGATTATGGGTCGGCGGCGAATATGCTGATGGTGGCCGACGGCACCAGCCTCTATTTCCTCGACTATGCGGTCGGTCAGAAGAGCCGCTGGCCGATCGCCAAGTCGCCGCTCGGGCCGCTGCTGTCCGGCAATCCCGACCTTCAGCGGATCGCGCGGCCGATGCCGGCGCAGGACCCGCGTGTCGTCCTGCTGCGGGTGCGCGACGCCCGGCGGCCGGAGTTCGGGACATTGATCCTGGCGTTCATCAAGCAGGCCTCGGCCCCCGGCGGCCTGCAGCTAGAGGGCTGGACGGCGATCGACGCGCAGAACAAGAAGACCACCGTCAAGCTCGACCAGCAGCGCTACAATGTCGCCGTGCCTGATTCCGCATTCCAGTTCGCCGAACCTAAAAAGCGCGGTCGCGCGTGACATTGGGGCGTCGAATTGCGATAAAAACCGTCTCGTTCGGCTACTTGTTCATCCCCGCGACAGGCACGCCACGATAGGGAAGCCGTGATCGCGGCATCGCCGGGGGTTTCCCCCTGTTACCCTTGGCAGACGCGATCGCCTTGCGTGACGAAACGCTTGGTTGGCCCCCGCTCCACGCCCCCGGAGCGGGGGTCTTTTGCATATCGGGGGCGCAAGCGGCTAAGCGACCCGACGTGACCAAGCTCAAGATCGCTTCATGGAACATCAACAGCGTCCGCGCGCGGGCGGGGATCGTCGAGCAATTGCTCGTCGAAGAAGCGCCGGACATCCTGTGCCTTCAGGAAACCAAGGCGATGGACGCGGTTTTCCCGCGCAACCTGTTCCAGCGGCTTGGCTTTACGCACCAGATCCTGAACGGGCAGAAGATGCACCATGGCGTGGCGATCGTCAGCCGGGTGCCATTGCACGACGATCTGCGCCACGACTGGCAAGACAATGGCGAGGCGCGGCATGTCGGGGCGCGACTTGATTGCGGGCTGCGCATCGAGAATGTCTATATTCCGGCCGGCGGCGATATTCCCGACCGCACGCTCAACCCCAAGTTCGGGCAGAAGCTCGACTTCATCGAGCGCATGACCAGATGGTCCGAGAAGTTGGCTGAGCCGACTTTGATCGTCGGCGACTTCAACATCGCCCCGCTGGAAAGCGACGTGTGGAGCCACAAGGCGCTGCTCGACGTGGTCAGCCATACGCCGATCGAAGTTGAAGCGCTGGGGCAATTGCAGGCGGCGCATAAGTGGGTCGACCTGGGGCGGCGGTTCATCCCGGCACCCGAGCGCAACTTCACGTGGTGGAGCTATCGCGCGCAGGACTGGGCGGCAAGCGACCGGGGGCGGCGGCTCGACCATCTGTGGGCCAGTCCCAGCCTGGCACCGCAAGCGACCGCGCACCGCGTCCTTGAGGCGTGCCGGAATTGGGAGCGGCCGTCGGACCATGTCCCGCTGGTCGTCGAGCTGTCGCTGTGACTGCGGCGCTCGCCCCCGCCATCGCCGCACTGCGTGGCGGGCGAGCGGTGGAGATCGGCGACGCGGCCTATCTGTCGGTCGAGACGGGGACGGCCGAGATGCTGGCGCTGCTCGACCCGCAGGCAACGGCCCAATTACTGATTAGTGGCGAACGGGCAGCGGCGCTGGGGCTGGCCAACGAAGGGCTGGCAGCGGCACCGAGCCGGCCGGTGCTGATTGAGCGGCGCGCCTGGATCAATGCGGCGACGGCGATGGCCATCGTCGACCCGGCGCGCGACCTCGACCGGGGGCCGATCGGGCCGCTCGATCCGGTCGCCGTGCTCGACGAGCGGAGCGCCGAGGCGGCGCTGGTCCTTGCCCGGCGCGCGGGCCTGTTGCCGGCGCTGTGGCGGCTGGAAGGTCGGGCGCAAGCCGCTGCCATCATTACTTCGGACATGGTGCTCAAGGATGCCACGGTCGCCACAATCAGTGGCAGGGCAAAATTGCCGGTCGCGGGGGTCGGCGAGACGCAGGTCGTGGCGTTTCGCGATGCGGCCACGGGTGAGGAACATGTCGCTCTAATCATTGGGTCTTTTGGCGGGCAGCCACCGCTCGTGCGGCTCCATAGCGAGTGCCTGACCGGCGATGTCTTCGGCAGTTTAAAGTGCGATTGCGGGCCACAATTGCAAGAAGCCTTGCGCCTGATATCGGCAAGTGATGGCGGGGTTTTGCTCTATTTGCGGCAGGAAGGGCGCGGCATCGGACTAGCCAACAAGATCCGCGCCTATCAGCTGCAGGACCGCGGATTGGACACAGTCGATGCCAATCGGCGGCTCGGCTTTTCAGACGATATGCGCGATTACGGAATGGCAGCGGCGATGCTGCGCGCGCTAGGCATCGTTGCGGTGCGGCTGCTGACCAACAATCCGGCCAAGCTGGCGGGGCTGGAGCAGGCCGGGATCCGGGTAGTCGAACGGGTCGCCCACCATATGCCGGTCAACCCGCACAACGCCGACTATCTCGCCACCAAACGCCAGCGCAGCGGCCACCTGAGCTAGTCCTCAAATAAGGCCGATCCGACGCGGACGACCGTTGCGCCGAGCATGACGGCGGTCTCATAGTCGTCCGACATGCCCATGCTGAGCCCGCTGACGTCATGGCGCCGGGCGAGCTTGGCGAGCAGCGCGAAATAAGGGGCGGGCTCGGGGCCTGCCGGGGGAATCGCCATCAGCCCGGCAAGCGGCAACGGTGACGAGCGAACCCGCGCGAGGAACCCCGGGAGGTCGCCAATGGCGACGCCGCCCTTCTGATCCTCCTCGCCGATGTTGACCTGGACATAAACCGAGGGTGTTCGGCCCGTTTTGACGGCGGCGGCGACCAGCGCATCGAGCAGGGAAGGGCGGTCGACCGAGTGGATCGTGTCGAACAGCGCGACCGCGTCGGCCGCCTTATTCGATTGGAGCCGACCGATCAGGTGGAGGCGAACTCCGGGCTGCGCGGCGATCAGCGGCGGCCATTTGGCCTGGGCCTCCCGCACCCGGCTCTCGCCGAAGTCGCGCTGGCCGGCGGCGATCAGGCCGGTGATCTCTTCGGCCGGATGGGTCTTGGTCACGGCGATCAGCGAAACCGAGGTCGGCTCGCGTCGAGCGGTGCGGGCGGCACGCTCGATCGAATCGCGGATCAACCCGAGTTGATGCGCGACGGGATCAGGTGAATCGCTGGCGGACATATCGTCCGGGATCAGAATTTGAAGGCGGTTCCGACGTAGACCGCCTGGCTGTCGCGGCGCTGGTCGGCGAGGGCGGCCAGCCGCTCATGCTCGATCTTGTAGCGCACGCCACCGGTCACCGCGAGGTTGCGGGTCAGCGAGTAAGCGCCGCCGAGGTCGACCGAGACATTGTCGTTCTTGGCCAGCGCCGGGGCCTGCTTGCCGTCGCTGCGATCGGCGCCGAGTGCGACCCGGCCGGTGAAGCGCTTCAGATTATAGGTCAGGCCGAGCGCCGCACTTTCACGACCGCCCAGTGCGGAACCGGGACCGGTGATCTTGGCGACATCGCCCGAGAGGGCAAAGCGACGCCAGCCGACGGCCACTCCGAGATTATAGGTTGATGCGGCAAGGGCGACGGCGCCAGTCGCCGCGGCCAGTTCATTCCCGTGTACCGTAGCGGTGGTCGCGCGGGCACGGATCGCAACGCGAAGCTGCGACGGGCGGCCCTTGCCGGCGGCCGGGGTGAAGTGGAAATCGTTGGCGCTGGGTGCACGGCTCGCGAAGGCAGCGGCGAGGCGCGGATCGGCCGTGGCCGGGGTGAAGCTAGAGAAATGATCGAAGCTGAAGGCGACCGGGGCCGGGCGCTTCGAATCAGGCTGAGCGAGGAGCGCAGCCGGGATGAGCGCAAGCGTGCCCGCAGTCGCCAGAGCAGCGCGTCGCCATGACTTCGACTCACCCTTCGGAATCACCCCATACTCCCTCGCCTGTCATATAGGCCGAAGGCACGGGATGTTCCAAGCGCCTAGTCCATTTGGAGTCAGGCTGTTGCTCCTAAAGCACGATCATTGTTCCGAGGCGGGTCTGCACGACCATGCTTGCGGCGGCGCGACCCGCTAACTACGAGGGTCGGCATATCGGATCCAGGTGGCACCCCCTGCCGCCGGCTTTTTCGAGGATAGATCATGCGCGCTTCGACACCCCTCGCCCTCATTCTCTTCGTGGGCCTCGCGCTAGGTGGCTGTTCCCGCGACCGGCGGGTGCCAAACACCTTGGCTCCGGCGCGGATGACGACCATCGGCGTCAATGCCTATCTGTGGCGAGCAGCGATCGACACACTTTCGTTCGCGCCGTTGATCCAGGCCGATTCCAACGGCGGCGTGATCGTCACCGACTGGTATTCGACGGCGGCCGCGCCCAACGAGCGGGTCAAGATCACTGCCTCGATCCTGGACCAGGACCTGCGCGCCGACGCCCTGCGCGTCGCGGCGGCACGTCAAGTCAACAACAACGGCGCCTGGGTCGACGCCCCGATCGCCGCGGCAACGGTCCAGAAGCTGGAAGACATCATCCTGACCCGCGCCCGCGACCTTCGCCGCAGCGCCGTCGGCGGCTAAGCCGGCATGATCGAGCGCTTCGACGCCGCGTCCGCCGACAAGCGCTGGCAGGAGCAATGGGCGGCGGCGGGTGGCTTTGCCGCCGATAGCGCCAGCCCCAAGCCCAAGACCTATGTGCTGGAGATGTTCCCCTATCCGTCGGGGAAGATCCATATGGGGCATGTCCGCAACTATACGATGGGCGACGTCCTGGCACGGTTCCGGCGAATGCAGGGTTTCGAAGTCCTCCACCCGATGGGCTGGGATGCGTTCGGCATGCCGGCCGAGAATGCGGCGATGGAGAAGGGGGTTCACCCCGGCGAGTGGACGCGGGCGAACATCGCGGCGATGCGCACGCAGCTGAAAGGGCTCGGCTTTGCCCTCGACTGGAGCCGCGAACTGGCGACCTGCGAGCCCGATTATTACGGGCATGAGCAGGCGCTGTTCCTCGACCTGCTTGAGGCTGGCCTCGTCTA
>NZ_JANMWY010000260.1:0-3706 GCF_031380695.1 Sphingomonas sp.
GATGATCGGCGAGGGGGCCATCGCCAGCATCATTTCGGGCTTCAGCACGCCTGCCGCCGACAGTCCGAGGAAAACATCCGCCCCGACCAGCGCTTCCTGCAAATTCTGCGCGTCGGTCACGACCGCATGGGCCGACTTGAACTGGTCGAGATCGGTGCGGTCCTTGCGGATGGTCCCCTTGCGATCGCACATGATAACAGGGTCGCCGCGCACGCCCCTCGCCTTGATCAACTGGGTGCAGGCGATCGCCGCCGCGCCCGCGCCATTCACGACGACCTTGATGTCCTTCAACTCGCGCCCGGTCAGTAGGCAGGCGTTGATCAGGCCGGCGGCGGTGATGATCGCGGTGCCGTGCTGGTCGTCGTGGAACACCGGGATGTTCATCCGCTCCTTCAACCGCTGCTCGATAATGAAGCAGTCGGGAGCGGCGATATCCTCCAGGTTGATGCCGCCGAAGCTCGGCTCCATCAGCGCGACCGCGTTGACGAACTGGTCGACATCCTCCGTATCCAGTTCGATGTCGATTGAATCGACGTCGGCGAAACGCTTGAACAGCACCGCCTTGCCTTCCATCACCGGCTTCGACGCCAGCGCGCCGAGATTGCCCAGCCCGAGGATCGCCGTCCCGTTGGTGATCACCGCGACCAGATTGCCCTTGGCGGTCAGGTCGTAAGCTTTGTCGGGATCCTCGGCGATCGCCCGCACCGGGACCGCGACGCCGGGCGAATAGGCCAGCGCCAGGTCGCGCTGGGTCGCCATCGGCTTGGTCGCGACGATCTCGATCTTGCCCGGCCGCCCGCGCGCGTGGAAATCGAGCGCCTCGGCTTCGGAAAAGGTGACGTTGCTGTCAGACATTCGGCTCTCCTGCGGGCCAGCCCTTAACCGGACGCAGGGGGGCGAGTCACCCCGCAAGCCTCTCCCCGTGCAGTACGCGAACTGCTACTCCCCCGTCGATGGCCCGCGCCGAAGCTCCCACCCTGACGCCGATGATGGCCCAATATCACCGCCTGAAGGCCGAGGCGCCCGATGCGCTGCTATTCTATCGGATGGGTGATTTCTTCGAACTATTCTTCGACGATGCGAAAGTTGCTGCGTCATGCCTCGACATCGCGCTGACCCGGCGCGGCGAGTCCGAGGGCGAGCCGATCCCGATGTGCGGCGTCCCCGTCCATGCCGCCAATAACTATCTCGCCCGGCTGATCAAGGGCGGCCACCGCGTCGCCATCGCCGAGCAGGTTGAGAGTCCCGCCGAGGCACGCAAGGCACGCGGGGCCAAGGCGCTGGTCGACCGCGCCATCGTGCGCCTCGTCACGCCCGGCACGCTGACCGAAGAGGTCCTGCTCGACAGTGCCGCTGCCAACTGGCTCGCGGTGGTGGCGAAGGCCGGCGACGAATGGGGCATTGCCGCCGCCGACATTTCGACCGGCCGGTTCGAGCTGGTTTCCTGCGGCCCCGGCGAGCTCGCCGCCGAACTCGCCCGGCTCGGTCCCGCCGAGACGATCGCCGACGAGCGCATCCCCGGGCTCAAGATCACGCCGGGCAAGGCCGGGTTCGACAGCCTCGCGGGCGAGCGCGCGCTGATCGCCCGCTTCGGCGTGGCCACGCTCGACGGCTTCGGCTCGCCCGGCCGCGCTGAACTGGCGGCCGCCGGCGGGCTGCTCGCCTATCTCGACGCAACCCAGAAAGATGCGATTCCCTTTCTCGCCGCCCCCCGGCGCGTCGCTCGCTCGGCGCACATGGCGATCGACCCGGCGACCCGGGAATCGCTCGAGATTTTGCGCAGTCCCAATGGGACGAGTCTCTTCGCTACGCTCGACCGCTGCGTCACCGCCGGCGGCAAGCGCCTGCTCGCCGCCGACCTCAGCGCGCCGCTGACAAACCGCCCGGCGATCGAGGCCCGCCTCGCCCTCGTCGCCTGGTTTCACAACAATGCGCTCCGCCGCGACCGCACGCGTGAAGCCCTCAAAGCCATTCCCGACCTGTCGCGCGCGCTGGGCCGCCTCGTCGCCAGACGCGGATCCCCGCGCGACCTCGCCTCTGTCCGCGACGGCCTCGCCGCCGCTGCCGCGCTCTGCGGCGAGCTTGAGCAGGAACCCGAGCGCCCGGCCCTCCTAGCCGCCACCCTGCCCGACCTCGGCGGCCATGCCGCGCTGATCGACCGCCTGACCATCGCCCTTGTCCCCGTCCCGCCGCTCGATAGCGCCAAGGGCGGCTATGTCGCAGAAGGCTATGACGCCGCGCTCGACGCCCTCCGCCTCGCTGCCAGCGATGGTCGCCGCGCCATTGCCGCGCTCGAAGCCCGCTATCGCGATTCGACCGACGTCGCTTCGCTCAAGATCCGCCACAACGCCGTCCTCGGCTATCATGTCGAGGTCGGCGCGCGCCACGCCGACCCGCTCATGCTGCCGACCAGCGGCTTCACTCATCGCCAGACACTGGCGGGCGTGGTCCGCTTCAATTCCCCCGACCTCCACGCCGAAGCATCGCGCGTGGTCGAGGCTGGCGCCCATGCCCTCGCCGCCGAAGCCGCACATCTCGAGGACCTCACCGCCCACGCCGTCGCCGCCGCTCCCGCCATCGCCGCCACCGCCGACGCCATCGCCCGGCTCGACGTTGCCGCAAGTAACGCCGCCCGCGCCGCCGAGGGACAATGGTGCGCGCCGTCGCTGGTCGACCACCCCTGCCTCGAGATCGACGCCGGTCGTCACCCGGTAGTTGAGGCCGCCCTCGCCGCGACCGGCGAGCGGTTCGTCGCCAACGATGTCGCACTCGGCCCCAACGATCGCCTGTGGCTGATCACTGGCCCCAACATGGGCGGCAAATCGACCTTCCTCCGCCAGGTCGCGCTCGCTGCCTTGCTCGCGCAGGCCGGATCGTTCGTTCCCGCGACCCGAGCGAAGATCGGCATCGTCGACCGTCTGTTCAGCCGAGTCGGCGCGGCCGACAATCTGGCGCGGGGCCGCTCGACCTTCATGGTCGAAATGGTCGAGACCGCCGCCATCCTCGCTCAGGCGACGCCGCACAGCCTCGTCATCCTCGACGAGATCGGCCGCGGCACATCAACCTATGACGGCCTCGCCATCGCCTGGGCGGTGGTCGAAGCAATGCACGACCAGTCACGCGCGCGCACCCTCTTCGCCACCCATTATCACGAGCTGACCCGCCTCGCCGACCGCCTCGACGCCCTCTCGCTCCACCACGTCCGCGCGCGCGAATGGAAGGGCGATCTGGTCCTCCTTCACGAACTCGCGCCCGGCCCTGCCGACCGTAGCTATGGCATAGCCGTCGCTCGCCTCGCCGGTCTGCCCCCGGCCGTCCTCGCCCGCGCCAAGTCGGTCCTCGCCAAGCTCGAAGCGGGTCGCGACGCCACCGGCGGGATCGCTGCGGGACTAGACGACCTCCCCCTCTTCGCCGCCGCTGCCACGCCCGCGGCCGCCCCGGACCCTATTGTCACCACCCTCGCCGCAATCGACCCCGACGCCCTGACCCCCCGCGAAGCCCTCGACGCCCTCTACGCCCTCAAGCGGATCGCCAACGAACCGGCCTAGAAATCGCCGACGGCGGCGAACATCGCGGTCAGTGCGGCCCGCTCGCGCTCGCTGATTTCCGGGCGCCAGATTTCGAACAGCAGTACGACCCGTACCTTGTCGCTGTCGTTCCACGCCTCATGTTCGATGCTGTCGTCGAAGATCATCATGCGGCCCGG
>NZ_JANMWY010000292.1:0-2117 GCF_031380695.1 Sphingomonas sp.
GGCGGAACCCCGGCGTGCAACGCGATCATCGGCGATTATTTTCCAGCGGACCGGCGGCCAATGGCCATGACCATCTTCGCGCTGGGCGCGCCGATCGGGGCGTGGCTCGGGGCCGACATGGCGGGCGCGGTCGCGCATGCCTATGGCTGGCGCGCAGCCTTCCTCGTCCTGGGTGTGCCCGGCGTGCTACTCGCGCTGATCGTCTATTTCACCGTCAAGGAGCCCAGGCGCGGCCAGCTCGACGCCGTGTCCGATAGCCCCGCGCCGACGTTGATGGAGAGCCTTAAATTCATCCGCTCGCAGAAGGCGGCGGTCCATTTGATCATGGGAAGCGGCGTGTCGGCGCTGTGGGGATGGGGCCTGATGTGGTTCACGCCGACCTTCATCCAGCGGACGTACAATCTGGACGTCGGAGCGGCGGGAGCGATCGTCGGGCCGATCCATCTAATCATGGGAATTTCGGCATCGCTTCTGACGGCATGGCTACTCGCGCGGCCGACGTTCGTCGATCCGCGCCGGATCGTGTACCTGCTCGGCGCCGTTACGGGGTTGGCGACGATCCCGTCGATCATCGCTTATTATACCCACTCGCTCTCCATCGCGACGGCGATGTGGTGGATCTTCATCCCGGCAATCTATTTCTACATTGGGCCGGCATTCGCGCTTGGTCAGAATCTGGCACCGCCGCGGATGCGGGCGATGTTCACCGCCATCGCGCTGCTCGTTGCCAATGTCTTCAACCTGATCGTTGCGCCGCAAGTGGTGGGATGGATGAGCGACTATTTCGCCGGTCCGCAGGGCGCCGACGCGGCATCGCTGCGTACGGCGCTGCTGATCCTCGCGCCAACCGGCTTCTGGGCGGCCTTTCATTATTTCGCGGCTGCCAAGACCATCATTGCCGATCAGGAGCGGGCGATCGGTCATGGTTGATGACGCTTTGCGCTCGTATATCGCGGGCGAATGGGTCTCTCCGCTGACGTCGAAAGCGACGATTGACGCGGTTGATCCAGCAAATGAGGAGCGCATTGCGACGATCGCGCTGTGCGGCCGCGACGATGTCGACCGTGCGGTTGACGCAGCGCGTTCGGCGTTCGGATCATATAGCGCTATGCCGCTCGACGAGCGGATCGCGCTGGTGGAACGCCTCATCGCGGTGTTCGGGCGGCGCTACGACGAAATGGCGCTCGCGATCTCGACCGAGATGGGCGCGCCTTATGACCTCGCTCACGATGCCCAGGCGGAATGCGGTCTGGGTCATCTGCGCGAGACGATCACGGCGGCGCGTGCGCTCGAGTGGGAAAGGCCGATCGGCGCCGGTGCCATGCTAGTTCATGAGCCAGTCGGGGTCTGCGTGCTGATCACGCCGTGGAACTGGCCGATGAACCAGATCGCGGCGAAAGTGGGCCCGGTGCTAGTCGCGGGCTGCACGATGGTCCTCAAGCCAAGCGAAATGGCGCCCCTCTCGGCCCAGCTATTTGCCGAGTTCATCGACGAGGCGGGGTTCCCGGCGGGCGTGTTCAACATGGTCCACGGCACCGGAGGGGCGATCGGCGATGCCCTGACCAGCCATCCGCAAGTCGACATGGTGTCGTTCACCGGATCGACCCGCGCCGGAATCCAGATCGCGAAGTCAGCGGCCGACACGGTCAAGCGCGTGTCGCAGGAGCTTGGTGGCAAGTCGCCCAATATCGTCTTTGCCGACGACGGACTGGAGGCGGCCGTCACGCGCGGTGTCCTGCATTGTTTCGGGAACAGCGGCCAGTCGTGCAACGCACCGACGCGGATGCTGGTCGAAGCATCGGCCTATGACGAGGCGGTGGCGATCGCTCGGCGGGTGGCGCAGGCGGTGACGCTCGGCGATCCGACGGTCCGAGGGCCGCATCTCGGACCGGTCGCGAGCAAGGCGCAATATAACAAGATCCAGCGGTTGATCGAAGTCGCGATCGGCGAAGGCGCTGATCTCGTTGCTGGCGGACCTGGTCGGGCGGAGGGTTTTGCACGCGGCTATTTCGTCCGTCCGACGGTGTTTGGCAATGTCAGCCACGGCATGACGATTTCGCGCGAGGAAATCTTTGGCCCGGTCCTGTCGATCCTGCCTTATGACGACGAGGAAGACG
>NZ_JANMWY010000321.1:0-4401 GCF_031380695.1 Sphingomonas sp.
GGTGCGGATGCCGGCCCAGCTGGCGGCGAGTGGCGTGTCCTGGCTGACGCCCATGCCGCCATGCGCCTGGATCGCCTCATCAATGATCTTGAGCGCCATCAGCGGCGCCTTGACCTTGATCATGGAGATGAGGTTGCGCGCGGCCTTGTTGCCGGCCCGATCCATCAGGTCGGCGGCCTGGAGGCACAGCAGCCGCGAGCAGTCGATCTCGATCCGCGCTTCGGCGATGCGCTGCTCCCACACGCTTTGCTCGCTGAGCCGCTTGCCAAACGCGACTCGCGACTGGAGCCGGCGGACCATCAGCTCAAGCGCTTCCTCGGCGGCACCGATGGTGCGCATGCAATGGTGAATGCGCCCCGGCCCGAGGCGGCCTTGCGCAATCTCGAACCCACGCCCCTCGCCGAGGAGGAGGTTGGTCGCGGGGACACGGACGTCCTTGAGCTCGATCTCCATATGGCCGTGCGGCGCGTCGTCATAGCCGTAGACCGAAAGATGGCGTTCCACCGTCAGGCCGGGCGCGTCGAGGGACACGAGGATCATCGACTGCTGGCGGTAGCTGCTTTCCTCCGGGGCGGTCTTGCCCATCAGGATGGCAACCTTGCAGCGCGGATCGCCCGCGCCCGACGACCACCATTTGCGGCCATTGATGACATAGTCGTCGCCGTCACGAACGATCGAGCACTGGATATTGGTCGCGTCGGACGAGGCGACGGCGGGCTCGGTCATCAGGAAGGCCGAGCGGATCTCGCCGCGCATCAGTGGAGCGAGCCATTGCTCCTTCTGCTCGCGCGTGCCGTAGCGGTGGAACACTTCCATGTTGCCGGTGTCGGGCGCCGAGCAGTTGAACACTTCGGCCGACCACAGGATGCGGCCCATCTCCTCGGCGCACAGCGCATATTCGAGGTTGGTGAGCTGCTCGCCCTCGAACGCAAAGCTCTCATCGACATGCGCAAGAATCGGGGCGGGAGGCATGAACAGGTTCCACAGACCGGCCGCGCGGGCGATCGGCTTGAGTTCCTCGATTAACTGGATCGGCTGCCAGCGATCGCCCGCATCGATCTGCTTCTTATAGTCGCCGACTCGCGGTCGGACGTGCTCGGCGATGAAGGCCTTCACCCGGTCGCGGAAAAAAGACTGGCGTTCCGTAAGGTCAAAATCCACCGCCCGAGTCTCCCGCTTGCATGACGCTATTGTCTCTTCCAAAGCGGCTAGGACGCAAGCGCAGCGGAGACAAGTGCATGACCGACCTCGACGCCTTTCGCAGCGAGACCCGCGCTTGGCTCGAGGCGAATTGCCCGCCCAAGATGCGCCAGCCAATGCTTTCGGAGAAGGACGCCTGTTGGGGCGGGCGGCACTGGGTGTTCCAGTCGGACGCGCAACGCCAGTGGCTGAAGGCGATGGCGGCGAAGGGCTGGACTGTGCCCGACTGGCCAAGCGCCTATGGCGGCGGCGGCTTATTGCCGGCCGAGGGCAAGATCCTGAAGGAGGAAATGGCGGCGATCGGTGCGCGCCAGCCGCTTTACAGCTTCGGCATCTCGATGCTCGGCCCAGCGTTGCTCAAATATGGCCGCGAAGTGCAGAAATTGCGTTTCCTGCCCGAGATTGCGCGAGGCGAAATCCGCTGGTGCCAAGGCTATTCTGAACCGGGCGCGGGGTCGGACCTCGCCGGGCTTCAAACCCGCGCCGACGATGCCGGCGATCATTGGGTCGTCAATGGCCAGAAGGTGTGGACGAGCTATGCCGACCAGGCCGACTGGATTTTCTGCCTGGTGCGGACATCGACCGAGACCAAGCATGGCGGGATCAGCTTCCTGCTGTTCGACATGGCGAGCCCCGGGGTCACGACCAAGCCGATCCTGCTGATCAGCGGCAATTCGCCCTTCTGCGAGACGTTCTTCGACGATGTGAAGGTGCCCAAGGACCAGGTCGTCGGCGAGGTCAACAAGGGCTGGGACGTCGCCAAATATCTGCTCGGCCATGAGCGCGAGATGATCAGCGGCATGGGATTGGGCGGCGATGGCGTCGCGCTCGGGGCCAGCGTCGGCCCGGTCGATCCGCTGCTGCGCGCCGAGATCGCCGCGTTCGATGTCGATTCGATCGCCTTCGCCGCGATGAGCGAGCATTTCGTCGATCAGCTCAAGGCCGGCGAAGCGCACCCGGCCCAGCCGAGCATGATGAAATATGCCGGGACCGAGCTCAACAAGCGACGCCACGAACTGATCATGGCGGCCGGCGGATCGGACGCGCTGGAGTGGGACAGTGCGCGGTCGCACGGCGGCAAGGCGGCGCGCGACTGGCTTCGGACCAAGGCCAATTCGATCGAGGGCGGGACCAGCGAAATCCAGCTCGGCATCGTCGCCAAGCATATATTGCGACTGCCCGGAGCCTGACATGACCCTGTTCACCGACGACCAGAAGCAGCTTCAGGAGATGATCCGCCCCTTCTTCGCCGAGGAAGGCGCGATCAAGCCGCAACTGCGGCACTGGCGCGACACCGGCTGCAAGGACGGCTTCGGCCACGAGTTGTGGAAGCAGATGGCCGGGCTCGGGCTGACCGGGCTCGCCATTCGCGAAGCTGACGGCGGACTCGGGCTGGGCGCGGTCGAGGCGGGACTCGTGCTGGAGGAGATCGGGCGCAACCTCAGCCCGTCGCCGTTCCTGACGACCGCGGTCGCGGCGGTGCGGGCGCTGGAGGGCAGTGCGCAGGCAGCACGCTGGTTTCCGGGCATCCTCGCCGGGGACACGGTCGCGGCGCTGGCGGTCGACGAGGGGCGGAACCACGATCCGGCGGGCACTGCGCTGAAGGCCGAGCGATCGGGGAACGGCTTCTCGTTGTCCGGCACCAAGCAGTTCGTCGTCCATGGCGCGAGTGCCGACCTGATCCTGGTCGCGGCGCGGACGGCGGGGTCGCCGGGCGAGCGTGACGGGATCACCCTGTTCGCGGTCGAGCGCGACGCGGCGGGGCTCGAGGTCGAGAATGTCGTGCTGGCGGACGCATCGCAAGCCGCGCGGCTGACGCTGGCCAATGTGGCGGTCGATGGCGATGCTGTAGTCGGCGAGGTCGATGGCGGGTGGACCCCGCTCAGCCGCGCGCTCGATGCCGGGCGCGCCGGCGCGGCGGCCGAGCTGGTCGGGGTGGCGGCGGGGGCGTCGGCGCTGACCTTCGATTATCTCCGCCAGCGCAAGCAGTTCGGCAAGCTGATCGGCGAATATCAGGTGCTGCAGCACCGTGCCGCGCACCTGTATGGCGAGATCGAGATCGCGCGGGCGGCGGCGATGAAGGCGGCCGAACTGATCGACCGCACCGACCCCCGCGCCGAGTTGATGGTCGCGGTGGCCAAGGCCAAGGCGGGCAATGTCGCCCGGCTGGCGGTGCAGGAGGGGGTGCAGATGCACGGCGGCATCGGCATGACCGACGAACATGACATCGGGCTCTACATGAAACGCGACGCGGTGCTGGGCGAACTGTTCGGCGATGCCCGCTTCCACCGCGCGCGGGTGGCCGAGCTGAGCGGTTACTGAGGCGCCAGCGCGCGCGGTCGATCGAGCAGGAAATTCAGCCGCGCGGCGGCGATCGGTTTTGACCGCTCAGTTTGCCAGGCGGTCGCCTCAACGTTGGCGATGCGGCTGCCGAGCCGCTGGATCTCGGCGGTAGCGAAGGTGTCGCGCGGGGTGCCGCCTCGCATATAGTCGACAGTGACGGTGATCGGCTTCATCGCTACCGCGGGATCGCCGATCGCCCGAGCCAGAGTGGTGAAGGCGGCGAATTCGAGCAGGCCAGCGATCGCCCCGCCATGAAGGTAGCCAGGCCGGCCGACGACATCTTCGTGGAACGGCATCACCATGCGGAACTCGCCGCCGCCATCGTCGACACGAAGCCGCAGCAGCTGGGCGTAAGGCGGAAGTGAATTCACCGATGCCGGTGTAGCGGCTGCGACGGCTACGCCAAGTCCAGCGATCGGCGGATCAGCCCTTGTCCAAATCAATCGTAAAGCTTGCTCCCGGGAAGGACCGCCGCCATAGGGGCGCAGACCACCGGAGCATCGGGAAAAGCCATGAAAGCCCGCGTCTTCATCACCCTCAAGCCCGGGGTTCTCGACCCGCAGGGCAAGGCCATCCACCATGCGCTCGAGGGCCTCGGTTTCGCCGGAGTCCAGGACGTTCGCGCCGGCAAGCTGATCGAACTCGACCTTGCCGACGGCACCAGCGACGGCGACATCGAGGCGATGTGCAAGAAATTGCTCGCCAATACGGTAATCGAAAATTTCCGTATCGAACGGATGGCGGAAACGGGGTGAAGACCGCGGTCATCGTCTTTCCCGGCTCCAACTGCGACCGCGATATTGCGGTTGCGCTGGAGGCGGTGACCGGCGCCAAGCCGGCGATGGTGTGGCACCGCGA
>NZ_JANMWY010000330.1:0-6309 GCF_031380695.1 Sphingomonas sp.
CAGCGGCGGCGGGACGGAGGCACGCCCATGGCGGCACCGATCCGCCCAGCCAGATCGGCGACGCGGGCGGAATGGCCGGCGGTGAAATGGCTTTTGGCATCGATCACCGAACCGAAGGCGGCGGCGATGTCGTCGAGATAATCCTCGTCGACTTCGCGCGCATGTTCGGCCGGAGCGAGCGCGAGCAGGCGGGTTTCGAGGAACGGTGATTCGAGGCCGGTCCAGAACTGCTCGTTAGCGGCGACCGCATCGAACGCAGCGACCAGCGCCGGGTCGAGCCAGCTGCCCGAGCGGCGCCTGATCTCGTCGATCGCGGCGTTGCGGCCGGCATGGGTGTGAAATACGTCGGCGACCTGGGCGAGGAGCGCGATCCGGGCGGCGAGCGGAATGGCGTCGCCAGTGAGATGATCGGGTCGGCCCGAGCCGTCCCAATGTTCGTCGAGGTGATAAATGCCGTCGGACACGGCCGTCGAGAAATGGAGCGAGTGGGCGATGTCTGCGCCGCGGGTGCAGCGCGCGACGATCAGTTCCTGCGCGATGCTGTCGCCGTTCTTGAGAATATGGCCGATCGCCCCGGCGCGGCGGCGCAGCGGGGCGGCGCGGGCGGTCCGTGACGCGATGAAGTGGATCGTCGCGGCGAGGCCGGTGCCGACGGTCTTGTAGCCTTGCTTGAAGGCGATGTCGTCAGCCTGGTAAAGTTCGCAGATGCGCGCGGCGTTGCTGCTGCAGCCAAGATCCTTGAGCAGCAAAGTATAGTAAAGGTCGTCGCGGTCCTGCGGCGAGAGGCCGAGCGCCCGACCGATGTGGCTGCCGATCCAGCAGGCGCGCAGGCAGTGACCGGCCGGCTGTCCTTCGGTGATGTCAAGCGCATAGCTGAACGCGCCGATGAGTTCGGCGAGCGTCACGGTCTGTGTCGTGGTCCCTGACGTGATGGGTGCAAACTTCACGAGGCCGAGCTCCTTCGAACGAGAGCGTCTTGGCGGCCAGTCATTAATTTTTGGTTTATCCGCCGCTGGCCCGGCCGCCCGAGGTCAGGTGCGTGACGTCTGACCGCGCCCCGGTCCGCATGGGGTGGAAACCTGACGTTGAGGTGTGGGGCTTAGCAGGGCCGGGCGTGGCGGGTGGGCCATTGGCGAAACGATGTCGCGGTGACATTAGTGGCCAGCGGCGCGATGATTGAAGTCGCTGTCCGGGGGGGCGAATGTTGGGCAAATTTCTCGCGGGCTATCTGCTGATTACCGGGATCGGCGCGTTCGTGGCGCTGAGCGCGCCCGGGCTGGTGGTGCTGGGTTTCTTCCTGCTGCTGATCCCCGGCCTGATCCTCAGCCTGATGCCGACCGCGTTCCTGTACGGCGTGGTCTTCGCCGCCGGCTGGTACGGTGCGCGCGCGCTGCTGGGCGACGGCGTGATCGCCATCGTAGGCGGCGTGGCGGCGATCGCGATCGTCGCCACCCTGACGGTCCTGCCGAGGCGGATGATCGATCTGGCGGCCTATCATGCCACGATACAGCCCGATGTTAGGCCGGCGTCGCCGATCGCGCTGAAAGGAAACGTCCGGTTCAATCGCCAGCAGGCGAATTTGAACGAAGCCAGCGAGCAGGTGTATCCCTATGTCGTCGGGACGCGCGGCTATGCCTGCGACAGTTTCTGCCTGGCCGCGCTGTTCACGCCGGGGGTGACCAGCGTCACCATCGATCAGACCCGGGAAGCCGACAAGATCGCCGATGGACGCCCGTCGCCCGAAGCACGAACCTATCGGCTGGCCCCACGACCGAACTGTCAGTCGAATGTCGACATGAACTTCAGGGGGATGCAGCCGCCCCTGCGCAACAAAGGCAGTCATGGGATCAGCGATTATGAGGACGGCAAGGTGCTGGCCGCGCAGTGGGCGCTGAAACTCGCCAGCGACTTTTGCCTGGTCGCCGAGCCCGCCCGCATCGCGCACGACATCGTGATCACGGAGCGTGAAACTGACAATGCTACCGCGCGCAAGAAATGGTCGTTCGGACCGGGCCGGATCAGCACGCAGACAATCGAAATCGCCGAGCGCGGCAAGATCGTCTATCGTAACCACCAGAGCAGCGTGAACACGTTGGACAAGATCCTGACGATCGCCGGGACCGGTGGCATCGAGAATTTCGGCTTCGACTGGGCGCGGACCACCATCAACAGCAAGACCGGTTATGATGCCGTCAAGCTCGCCGACAGTCTTGGCGATTTCACCACTCTCGCTGGTCGCCCGGAAGTCGGCATCAGCAAGAACAAGGCCGCCATGCTGCCCCCGTTGCGGGCGCAGATCAGGCAAGCGCTGGATGCGGGCACGCTCGACGAACGCAGCCCCGCCTTCCAGGTGCTCGAAGCCTATTTCGCGGCCGTGGGCGACAAGGCCACCGACGAGGATGTGGCGATCACCAGCCGCCTCGCCGCCGACCCGCGGTTGAAGAGCCTGCCCGGGATCTGGTCGCTGAAACTGACGCTGGCGCAGGCCAGGATCGTCTATGATGCCTACACCAAGCGATTGCTCGCGAATGATCCCGCCGACGCGCCCAAGAAGAGCGTGTTCAACGCGGTGCTCAAGGGTCTCGGCCCCGATGCCATCTCCCTGATCGGCGCCGATCAAAAGAGGTTGCTCGACGACCCGGTGCGACGGCTGGCCGCGCCGGAGCTGGTCCGGACGCTGGGCTATGGCAATATCGATCAGGCGTGGCAGCTGTTCGCCATTCTGAAGCAGACCGCAGCGACGCTGGCCGACATCCGCACGCAGCGCGAGAATGGGACGATCGGCTCCTATGGCCGGCAGGACGAGCGGGACGTGAACGGCGACATGATCTCCTTCGTCAAGTCGGGGTTCTGCCTCGGCGCGCCGAAAGATAAGCGCCTACTCGGCGAGCTCGACGTCTTCCTCAAGAGTGGTGGGAGCTATGCCATGACCGACTGGAACGTCACCATGGTGAGAATGGGTAAAGCGATCGATACGGTCGAGAAGCCAGAAGACACGAGCGGCACATTGAGCAACTATCAGCGCAACGTGCAGAGCAAGGTCGACCATTGGACGCCCGACCGCTGCTGACGGCGCGCGCGGGCGCGATGGCCTCTCCGAGGAAGTGGGCGCTCTCCGCTGCCGTCAGGCCGCATGGCCCAGGTCGGCGTAGCGGGTTGGGCGGTGGGTCTTGAGAAGGCTGCGCAGGGTGGTGGTGATGCTGGCGAGGAGCGCCGGGCTGGTCACGTCGCCGGGATGGACGGCGAGGCGCATCGTGCTTGGCAGCGACAGGGTGCGCGCGAGGGCGGCGACGAGCAGCGAGGAGCGCAGGCGCATGGGGGTGCGGCTGGCCCAGGTAATGACGGGGGTCTTGGCGAGGATCGCGCCGGTGGTGGGGTTCCACACGCGCCAATGATCTTCGGCCAGCGGGATGGCGGCCATGCGCAGGGCTTCGCGTGCGCCGTCGCCATAGAGCCAGGCGGGGGCGACGAAGCCGGTCACCGGGCGACCGATGATATCCTCGAGCAGCGCCTTGCCGGCGGCGATGCGTCTTGCCGCTTCGGCGGCGTCGAGGGCCAGGAACTCGCCCTCCCCCGCCGTCATGTGCTTCGCGCGAAAGCCGCCCTGCCCGCTGTCGTCGCGGTGGAACCAGCCGTGGAGGAAAATCTCGTGCCCCGCGTCGGCCAGCGCGCGCAGGCGGGTGGCGAAGGGGGTGCCGGGGCGGATCGGCGCTTCGCCCCAATGATTGGGGACCACGAGCAGCGCGGGGGTGGGCACGCCGGTGACGGCGAACAGGGCGTGAAGGCGGTCGAACGCGCCTTCGCTGCGCGGGCCGACGTCGTGGATCGAGGCGAGGAGGCGGGGCATGGAGCCCATTATCGTTCCGGTCATTGAACGTTCATGAACGAACGTGCGAAAGGCCGACGATGCGGATCGTCGACGTTTGTGCCTTCTACACCCCCCATGGCGGCGGGGTGAAGACCTATGTCGAGCGCAAGCTGAAGGCGCTGCCGGCGCTGGGTCACGAGATCATCGTGCTGGCACCGGGACGGCATGACAGCGTCGAGCGGCGCGGACCGGGCGCGCTGCTGGTGACAGTCGCGCAGCCGACGCTGCCGGTCGACCGCCGCTATCATTATTTCACCGATCGTAATGCGATCCATGATGCGCTCGATGCGTGGCGACCGGATTTCGTCGAGGCGAGCTCGCCATGGTCGAGTGCGACCAAGGTGGCCCAGTGGCAGGGCAGCGCCCCGCGCGCGCTGATGATGCACGCCGATCCGCTGTCATCCTATGCCTATCGCTGGCTGGGCGGAGTCGCAAGCCGGGCACGGATCGACCAGATGTGCGGGGGATTCTGGGCGCATCTGCGGGCGCTGGACCGGGGCTTCGACCTGGTCGTCAGCCCGGGGGCAAGCCTGTCGCGGCGGTTGGGAGCGGGCGGGCTGGAGAAGGTGGTGACGGTACCGCTGGGTGTCGAGCCGGGGATATTCCGCCCGGGGCGCGCCGACCCGGACCTGCGCCGCAAGCTGTTCGACCGGCTCATGCTGGCGGGCGACGGGATCATCCTGGCCGGCGTCGGGCGGTTCGGGGCGGAGAAGCGCTGGCCGATGGTCGTGCGGGCGGTAGCGCAGGCGTCACGGCGGCGGCCGGTCGGGCTGGTGCTGATCGGCGCCGGCGGCGAGCGGGCGCGGATCGTCGCGGCAGCGGCGGGCTGCTCGCATATCGAGATCATGGAGCCAACCGCGAACCGGGGCGAGCTGGCGACTTTGCTCGCCAGCTGCGACGCGCTGGTCCATGGCTGCGAAAGCGAGACCTTCGGGCTGGTGGCGAGCGAGGCGCGGGCGAGCGGGCTGCCGCTGATCGTACCCGACCGCGGCGGGGCATTCGACCAATTAGGCGCGGGCGCCGGGCTGGCCTATCGCGCGGGCGACCAGACGGCGCTGCGCGACACGATCGTGCGATTGTTCGACGCGCCGGGCGCGTTCGGCGGGCATGAGCGGGCGGCGGCGCGGGTCAGGACGATGGACCAGCATTTCGCCGATCTGACCGAACGCTATGCGGCGCTGGTGCCGGGGGCGGCGGTCGTCCCCGAGTGGACGGTCACGCCACGCTTTGTGGAAGCGCTGAGCGCTTAAGCAGGTCCAATGCTTCATCCAGTCCCACCACCTCGGCATATTTGGCCTGGAGGTCGAACAGGTTGGAGTCGTGGGGACCGGGGGCGCGGTCGCCGCAGGCGTCGCGCACGACGTAGGGGATGAAGCCGTGCTGGAGCGCGTCGAGCGCGGTGGCGCGGACGCAGCCCGAGGTCGAGAAGCCGGTAATCAGCAGGCTGTCGATGCCCATGGCGGTCAGGCTGGCGGCGAGCGAGGTAGCGAAGAAGGCCGAAGCATATTGTTTGGTAACGACGAGGTCGGCGTCGTGGGGGCGCAGGGCATCGTCGAAGTCGCCGAGCGGGTTGTTATCGAGAAAAGCGGCGAGCGCGGGGACCTTGCGGGTAAACAGGCCGCCGTCGAGACCGCCTACGCCATAGCGGACGCGAGTGAAGACGACGGGGACGTGCGCGGCGCGGGCGGCGGCGGCGAGGGTGATGTTGGCAGCGAGGGCCGACTCGACCCCGGCGTAGAGCGGCGAGGCGGGGTCGAGATAGGCGCGACAGACGTCGACGATGAGCACGGCGGGACGCTGGCCGAACGGCAAATGGCCGTCGAACCCGGCCTTGGCATAATCCTCGTCAAGCGGGGTGGTCACTCGGCCGCCAGCGCCTCGGGCGGGACGGCGGCGTTCGTCCAGCGCGGCTGTTTGGGCGCGTCGCGGCCCGTGTCTTTCATCGAATCGCGGCGAAGCTCGTCGATCGCGGGGCCGGTGTTGAAGGTCGGGAGGGTCGCCGGGCGGGCGGCGCGCATGGCGCTGCGCAGCGTGTCGGTGGCGGACGAGTCGACGCCGCCGTCGGAGCCGAGGACGACGCCATAGGCGCGCGCGCCGGTGGCGGTAACGAGGCCCTGGACGACTTCGTGCGCGACCAAGGCGGGAGCGCGGTCGAGCGGGTCGCCCCAGCCGCCGCCGCCCCAGGTAATGAAGTCGAGCTCGTCGCCAGCCTCGACCGCAATATCCTCGGCCTTGTTGCCGACCACGGTCTCGCTACCGTCGGCCGTGCGCAAAATCTTGGTCGCGCGGGCACCGGGCGCGCCGCCGTTGACGCCCCATGGCGGCACGAACCAGCGATCGTCATGGATCGCGATCTGGCCGGGTTCGAGGAATTTATAGGTCATGATGATGCCGTTGCCGCCGCGATGGAGGCCAGCGCCGCCGGAGTCGGCGACGGTCTC
>NZ_JANMWY010000003.1:0-3227 GCF_031380695.1 Sphingomonas sp.
ATTCCAATCGGCTCTTCATAACGGCGGATGATGTTGGGCGAATGTTCCCGCGGGCCATAGGCTTCAACGCCCTTGCGGAAGATGTCGACGATCATCGGCGACAGCTCGACCGGGACATGGTTCTGCCGGGCGATGCTGTCGAACAGGCTGACGTCCTTCACCACCAGGTCCATCGTAAAGTTGATGTCGCGGCTGCCGTTGAGGATGACCTGAGTCTCGGTTTCGTGGACGAAGCTGTTCCCCGACGAAATGCGGATCGCCTCATAAGCGGTGTTCATGTCGATGCCAGCCGCTTGGCACACCGTCAGCGCTTCGGCGAGCGCGACAAGGTGGCCCGTGCACAGGAAGATGGTCATTACCTTGAGCTGCGAGGCAGTGCCGAGTTCACCGGTATGCAGGATGCGGCGGCCCATTGTCGTCAGCACTGGCAGGACGAAGTCGAACGCCTCGCGCCGGCCGCCGGCGAAGATCGCGATATTGCCTGTGTCGGCGCGGTGACAGCCGCCCGACACCGGGCATTCCATCATCATCGCGCCGGTCGCCTCGACCAGCGCGCCAAGGCGAATGACTTCGCTGTGGTCGGTCGTGCTCATCTCGAGCCAGACCTTGCCCGGGCCGAGCGCGGGCAGGAAACCATCGGATCCTTCCGCTACCGCTGCACTCGCGGCAGGTGAGGGAAGGCAGGTAATGATCAGGTCGACCGCTTCAGCCAGTTCGCGGGGCGATGCTGCAGCCTGCGCTCCAGCCGCAACGAACGATCGGACAACGGCGTCATCGAGATCGCGGACGGTGACGTCGTGGCCGTTGCGGATCAGGGAGCCGGCGAGTTTTCCGCCGACATTGCCGAGGCCAATAAAACCTATCTTCATGACGTTCAGGCAATCTCGCTGTGGGCACTTCCGGCAAGGCCGTGCCATCGACGGCTGTCTCAGTGGTCCTGCTTAAATCGGCCCGACAGAGCCGGTACAAATGAAGAATTTTGGTAATCAGCGAAATTTCTTTGGCGCACAGGGCATAATATCTAAATTGTCGCCGTGTCGCGCGCCAATCTATTGCCTGGCAATCGAGACGAGGAAGATCGGGCGGCATGAAAAATAATGCGCGGGTGGTAATCGTTGGCGGCGGAATCATGGGCGCCAGCCTGCTCTACCATCTCGCGGAGCTGGGCTGGGCCGACATCATGCTGGTCGAGAAGGATGAGCTTACTTCGGGGTCGACCTGGCACGCGGCGGGGCAGTGCCCGAGCATCACCGGAAGCTTCAACCTCGCCAAGATGCATGCGTACAGCAATGATCTCTACCCCCGGCTCGAAGGGCTGACCGGCCAATATGTCAGCTGGCATCGGTCGGGCGGGATCCGGCTTGCCACCAACGAGCGCGAGCTGGCGTGGCTTCGCTACATCCACGGCTATTCGAAGATCATCGGCTTCGACATGGACATCGTCAGCCCCGAAGAGATCAGGCGGATCAACCCGTTCATGACGACCGACGGAGTCATCGCTGGCGCATGGACGACGCTGGACGGCCATGCCGATCCGTCGGGCATCTGCAACGCGCTGGCAATCGGCGCGAAGCAGATGGGCGCGACGATCATTCGCAAGAATCGGGTGACCGGCTTGTCCCAGCTCGTGTCTGGTGAGTGGGACGTCGCGACCGAATTGGGCGTAATCCGTGCGGGAATCGTCGTCAATGCGGCGGGCTGCTACGCGCGCCAGGTCGCGCAGATGGCTGGTGGTGACGTGCCCGTGACGAACATGGAGCATCAATATCTCGTCACCGATCCAATCCCGGCGTTCGTCGAGCGCGACGAAGAAATTCCGGTGATGCGTTGCCCCTATGTGTCGGGCTATTTCCGGCAGGAACAGAATAGCGGGCTGATCGGCATTTACGAGAATGTCGAGCTCAGGGAAGCGTGGGGGCCCAAGGGAATGCCCGAGTGGGAATCGACCAGCGAGCTGTTCCCCGACGACCTCGACCGAGTTGCCAAATGGGTCGAGCGGGCGATCGAGCGGATGCCGGTGTTCGGCGAAGTCGGTATCCGCCGGATCGTCAATGGCGCGATCCCGCATACGCCCGACGGCGGACCTTTGCTCGGGCCTGCGGCGGGCTTGCGCAATTTCTGGCATTGTTGCGGGACATCGTTCGGGATCGCGCAGGGCGGCGGCGCGGGCAAATATCTCGCCCAGTGGATGGTCGACGGCGACTCCGAAATCAATATGGTCGAGTTCGACCCGCGCCGTTACGGTCCATTCGCCGGCGAAGCCTATTCGCGCGCCAAGGTATTCCTCGATTATCGGTTGACGTTCACAACGCGCCTGCCGGGCGAGGAAGAGCCCGATGGCCGCCCGCAACGGACCAGCCCGCTATACGATCGGCTCAAGGCGATGGGCGCGGTCTATGGCGAGACCTACGGGTGGGAACGGCCTAAATGCTTCTCGCTCGACGGCCGCACCGAAGAGCCCGGCTATCATCGCACCAATATGTTCGAGGTCGTCGCAGAAGAGGTCCGCGCGGTGGCCGGGCGGGTCGGCGTGCTCGACCTTACCGGCTTCGCGAAATATGAAGTGACCGGCCGTGATGCCGATGCGTTTCTCAACCGGATCTGCGCCAATCGGATGCCAACGAGGCAAGGTGGCATCGCATTGGTTCATCCGCTGTCCCGTGGGGGCCGGATCCTGGGCGAGATGACGGTAACGCGCCTCGCCGACAATCATTTCTACTGCCTGTCCGCCGCCGCCGCTGAGCAGCGCGACCTAGACCTGATGGTGCAGGGCCGCTTGCCGGGCGAGGATGTCACGATTGCCAATGTAACCGACGATCGCGGTGTTCTGGTGCTGAGCGGGCCGCGCTCGCGCGCACTGCTGGCGCGAGTGACCGATGCCGACCTGTCGAACGAGGGGTTCCGCTGGCTGAGCGGGCAGGAGATTGAGGTCGCCGGCCATAGGCTCCGCGCCCTGCGCGTGAGTTATGTCGGGGAGCTTGGCTGGGAACTGCACCCGCAGATCGACGCGGTCGCTCCGCTTTACGAGGCAATCTGGGCGGCGGGGCAGGACCTTGGCATTGTCAACTATGGCCTCTACGCGGTCAACACGATGCGGATCGAGAAAGGCTACAAGGCATGGGGATCTGAGCTCACCAACGAGTTGACGATGATCGAGGCGGACATGCGCCGGTTCATCAACTTCAAGAAAGATGATTTTGTCGGCAAGCAGGCGACCCTCGACGCGC
>NZ_JANMWY010000024.1:0-1549 GCF_031380695.1 Sphingomonas sp.
CCGAGGAAAAACTGCCCGGCGAGCAATGCATCGCCGCGCGCGCGATCGCCGTCGACATGATCGCGCGGGACGGCGGCAAGACGCAATGGCTCCTTCTTGACACTCATCAGGCGGGACAGCAGCGAGCCCTTGGCCAGCTTGCCGATCACATCGCCTGGCGCCGCGTTCATGCCTCGCCCCGGAGCGCCCGGATATTGGCCGCATAATGGGCCGCCCCGCCCTTGAAGGCGGCGGTGCCGGCAACGAGCGCGGTCGCACCGGCGTCGATCGCCTGGCGCGCGGTGATCGGATCGATCCCGCCATCAACCTCGATATCGATCGCAAGTCCTTGTTTCTCGGCCTGTTTTGCGATCGCCTCGATCTTGCGCAGCTGGCTCGAGATGAATTTCTGCCCGCCGAAGCCGGGATTGACGCTCATCACCAGGACGAGGTCGATCTCCTCCAGCACATAGTCGAGCATCTTCGCTGGCGTGGCTGGATTGAGCGACACCCCGGCGCGCTTGCCCAGCCCCTTGATGCGCTGGATCGTGCGGTGGAGATGGGCGCCGGCTTCGGGATGGACCGTAATGGTGTCGGCCCCAGCCTCGGCAAAGGCATCGAGAAACAGGTCGACCGGCGAGATCATCAAATGGACGTCGAACGGCTTGGCGCTGTGCGGGCGCAGCGCCTTCACCACCGCTGGGCCGATGGTGATGTTCGGCACGAAATGGCCGTCCATCACGTCGATATGGATCCAGTCGGCCCCGGCCGCGTCGATCGCGCGCACTTCCTCGCCGAGCCGGGCGAAGTCGGCGGACAGGATCGAGGGAGAAATGAACGTCACGCTCGACCGATTAGCCGCTAACCGCCCGCCGCGACAAGGCGGGCGATAAAGAAGCCGTCGAGCCAGCCTTCGGCTTCTAGCAGGCCCGGGAGGATACGGACGAAACCGGCATCGGTGGGGGTGATGCAATCGGGGAGTTCCCCGGGCGTTGGCGGCGCGACGGCGAAGGCTGGTGTGCGGCCGAGGAAGGCGGCGACGATCTGCTCGCCTTCTTCCGGTTCGAGGCTGCACGTGGCGAAAACCAATGTCCCGCCGGGCGCAACGAGAGTGCTGGCGTGATCGAGCAGGCGCGCCTGTAATTCGGCGGTCTCGACGATGATCCCCGGGCGAGCGCGGTAGAGGACTTCGGGGTGACGGCGGAAGGTGCCGGTCGAGGAGCAGGGGGCATCGATGAGGACCGCATCGAACAGAGTGCTTCCGAGCCATTCCAACGCATCACCGGTGACGAGATCGGCGGTGAGCTTCGTGCGGTCGAGATTGGCCTGCAGTCGTGCCAGACGACTTTGCTTGCGGTCGAGGGCGGTGACGGCGTGACCGGCGGCGGCGAGTTGCATCGTCTTGCCACCGGGGGCGGCGCACAGGTCGAGCACGGTTTTGGCTGGTGCCGGAATGAGACGCGCGGGGAGCGAGGCGGCGAGGTCCTGCACCCACCAGTCGCCGTCGCCATAGCCGGGCAATTCGGCGACATTCGACGACACTGCCAGCCGGGCGTGGCGTGGTCCGAGC
>NZ_JANMWY010000056.1:0-3256 GCF_031380695.1 Sphingomonas sp.
CGCTTTGTCAGGGTTATCCGGCTTGTGCCGCAGTGCAACTACGGCGATCCGAAGCGATTTTGCAAGAACCGCCTCTCGCGAGGGAATGAGAAGATTATGCTAGCCCGTGCCAGTGCGGCGACGACCGCCCTGACCGATCCCGGCGATCGGCTGGCGGAGCTATGCGCGCGGATCGCGGGGCGGATCGTGTTCACCACCAGCTTCGGGATCGAAGACCAGGCAATCAGCCATTTCATCATGTCGCGCGATCTTGGAATCGAGATCGTCACGCTCGACACCGGGCGGCTGTTTCCCTCGACCTATACCGTGTGGGACGAGACCGAGCAGAAATACGGTCGCCGCATCCGTGCGGCCACACCTGAAGCGGCGGCGCTGTCAGCGCTGGTCGCCGACATCGGCATCAACGGTTTTTACCACAGCAAGGATGCGCGGCTGGCCTGCTGCCACGTTCGCAAGGTCGAGCCACTGGCGCGCGCGCTGGGCGGGGCGGCGGCGTGGATCACGGGGCTCCGCGCCGACCAGTCTGGGGAACGCGCGGCGGTGGCTCTGGAAAGCTGGGACGAGGAGCGCGCGCTGATCAAGTTCGCGCCATTGTTCGACTGGACGCGGGCCGAGGTTGCCGCATTCTGCGCCGCCGAGGGCGTGCCGGTAAATAGTCTTCACGCAGAGGGCTTCCTCTCGATCGGTTGCCAGCCCTGCACCCGCGCGGTTGCGCCGGGCGAACCCGAGCGGGCCGGGCGCTGGTGGTGGGAAGATCAGGGCAGCGCGGAATGCGGGCTGCATGTCGGCCCCGATGGCCGCCTCGTCCGCGACCAGCCCGAATGACGTTCGACCCGCCCGAGGCCGACCGCGTCGCCGCGCCCGCGCGGATCGCGCGGCTCGCCAACCTGCCGCTGTTCCACCGGCTGGCGGGCCGCAAGGTGGTCGTCAGCGGCGCGTCGGAAGGCGCGCTGTGGAAGGCCGAACTTTTGGCCGCTGCCGGCGCGGAGGTTCTCCACCTCGCCGACGGCTGGAGCGAGTCGGATTTCGTCGATGCGGCATTGGTCGTCGGCTCGCCGGCGGACCGCGCCGAGGCCGATGCCATGATCGCCGCCGCGCATCGCGCCGGGGCGCTGGTCAACATGATCGACCAGACTGAACTGTGCGACGTTACGTTCGGCACGATCGTCAACCGATCGCCGGTGGTCGTCGCGATCTCGACCGATGGCGCGGCGCCAATGCTCGGCCAGTCGATCCGCACCCGGATCGAAAGCGTGCTGCCGCCGCTGCTGTCGGCGTGGGCGAGCGCGGCCAGGGCATTGCGGCCGATGCTCAAGCAAAAGGTCGACGATTTCCAGGGCCGCCGCCGCTTCTGGGAACGGTTCGTCGACCGCGCCTGGGCGAATATGGACCGCGCGCCCGATGAAGACGATCGCGACGCGCTGTTCGCCGGGCAGGTGGGGGAATTGCGCGGGCGGGTGATTCTGGTCGGGGCAGGGCCGGGCGATCCGGAACTGCTGACGTTGAAGGCGGTGCGCACGCTGCAGCTGGCGACGGTCATTCTCTACGACAATCTCGTCGGTCCCGGCGTGCTCGAAATGGCGCGGCGCGAGGCGAAGCGCATTCCCGTCGGCAAGAGCGGGCGCGGGCCGTCGTGCAAGCAGAGCGAGATCAACGCGCAAATCGTCACGCTGGCGCTGGCCGGGGAGACTGTCGTGCGGCTCAAGGGCGGCGACCCCTTGGTCTTCGGCCGCGCGACCGACGAGATCGACGCCTGCCGCGCTGCCGGAGTCGAGATCAGCATCGTCCCCGGCATTTCCGCCGCGCAGGGTGCCGCCGCCGCGCTCGGCTTCTCGCTAACCGAGCGCAACGCCGCGCGCCGTATCCAGTTCGTCACCGGCCATGGTGCCGACGGCGAGATGCCGCGCGACATCGACTGGGCGGCGATCGCCGATCCTGCCGTCACGACCATTGTCTATATGCCGCGCGGCACGCTGGCCCAGTTCAGCGCCTCAGCGATTGCTGCCGGGCTCGCCGCCGATACGCCCGCCGTTGCCATCGCTTCGGCCACGTTGCCGGGCCAGGCGCAGGTGTCGAGCTCGATCGGCGCCATCGCCGAACTGGCGACGCAACTGCCGGCCGGCGCGCCGGTGCTCGTCATCGTCGGCCAGGTCGCGCGTGACCGCACCGTCGTGGAATCCCTCGTGACGCATACCGGAGCCAATGCATGAATGCCCCCGCCACCCTTGCCGTGCGCGGCTTGACCCATCTCGAGCGGCTTGAAGCCGAGAGCATTCACATCATGCGCGAGGTGCTGGCCGAAACCGAGCATCCGGTGATGCTGTATTCGATGGGCAAGGACAGCGCGGTGATGCTGCACCTGGCGCGCAAGGCATTCTTCCCGGGCAAGCTGCCGTTCCCGCTGCTGCACGTCGATACGACATGGAAGTTCCGCGAAATGTACGAATTCCGCGACCGCGTGGCGGCGGAATTCGGCGCGGAGTTGCTGGTGTACCAAAACCCCGACGCGGTCGCCCGGGGGATCAACCCGTTCGACCATGGCAGCCTCCATACCGATATCTGGAAGACCGAAGGGCTGAAGCAGGCGCTCGATCAATACGGCTTCGACGCGGCGTTCGGGGGGGCGCGGCGCGACGAGGAGAAGAGCCGGGCGAAGGAGCGGATCTTCTCGTTCCGCACCGCCGATCATCGCTGGGACCCGAAGAACCAGCGGCCCGAGCTGTGGTCGCTCTACAACGCCCACAAGGCCAAGGGCGAGAGCATCCGCGTGTTCCCGCTGTCCAACTGGACCGAGGTGGACATCTGGCAATATATTTACGCCGAGGGGATCGAGATCGTCCCGCTCTACCTTGCCGCGCCGCGCCCGACGGTGGAACGCGACGGCATGCTGCTGATGGTCGACGACGATCGCTTCCCGCTCGCGCCGGGCGAGACTCCGGTGGATCGCTGGGTCCGCTTCCGCACGCTCGGCTGCTACCCGCTGACCGGCGCGGTCGAGAGCAGGGCCGACACGCTCGAACAGGTCATCCAGGAGATGATCGTGTCGACCAGCAGCGAGCGCCAGGGGCGGCTGATCGACAAGGACAGCGGCGGCGCGAGCATGGAGCGCAAGAAGCAGGAAGGCTATTTCTGATGAACGAGCCGAGCGTCTATCAAGCCGATACCCTGATCGCCGAAGACATCGACGCTTACCTTGCGCAGCACCAGCACAAGGACATGCTGCGGTTCATTACTTGCGGCTCGGTCGATGACGGCA
>NZ_JANMWY010000064.1:0-8079 GCF_031380695.1 Sphingomonas sp.
AACATTTGCGCCACGCTCGTAGCGAAAGTGTCGGCGGAGCCATCTGGTCGATTGACGAGTATCGATTGCAGTCCCAGCGTCGCCGCCCTGACCAAGGGGAAATCAATGCTCGACGGTATGCTGCGTAAATCCGCGTTGGGACTGTTGGCCTCAACGGCCCTCGTCGGCCCGGCGCTCGCCCAGAGCGGTGTCAACGACACAGCGCCCGCGCCGACTGCGACAGCGGCTCAGGACGGTAACACCCCCGACTCGACCGAAATCATCGTCACCGCCCAGAAGCGCGAAGAGAATCTGTCGCGTGTGCCGATCTCGATTCAGGCGATCGGGACCAAGCGACTTGACCAGCTCAATATCTCGAACTTCGAGCAATATACCAAGCAGCTCCCCTCGGTCAGCTTCCAGACCAGCCAGCCGGGCGTTACCGTCGTCTACATGCGCGGCGTCGCGTCGGGCGGCGACGGCAACCACTCCGGCTCGCTGCCGTCGGTCGGTTCCTATCTCGACGAGCAGCCCATCACGACCATCGGCGGGACCCTTGATGTCCATATATACGACATCGCCCGGATCGAGAGCCTCGCCGGGCCGCAGGGCACGCTCTACGGTGCTTCGTCGGAAGCCGGCACGATCCGCATCATCACCAACAAGCCCAAGCTCGGCACGACCGAGGGGCGCATCGATATCGAGGGCAACACCGTGTCTCACGGTGGCCAGGGCGGCAAGATCGAGGGGATGATCAACCTCCCCATCGCCGACCGCATCGCGTTTCGCGGCGTCGGTTTCTACCAGCATGACGCTGGCTATATCGATAATATCGCGGGCAGCCGGACCTACTATATCTTCGCCGACGCGATCCCCGACATCACCGTCAACAATGCCGGCCTGGTGAAGAAGAACTTCAACGACCAGGACATTTATGGCGGCCGCGCCGCGCTGAAAATCGACCTCGACGATAATTGGACGGTCACGCCGACCATCCTCCATCAGAATTTGAAGGCCAACGGCTTCTTCGGCGAGGATCCGGCACTTGGCGACTTTAAAGTCCAGCGCTTCTTCGACGAGGTTCGCAAGGATAAGTTCACTCAGGCGGCGCTGACCGTTCAGGGCAAGATCGGCAATTTCGACGTTACCTATGCCGGTGCCTATCTCGACCGTCGCACGCACACGGTAACCGACTACACCGATTATTCCGACGCCTATGATCAGCTTTACGCCGAATATGGCGGCGGCGCCCATGTCTATGGCGGCCTTGGCTATTTCTATTATCAGGACAGCAACGGCAACAGCATCGATCCGCGCCAGAAGATCGTCGCCTCGGACCACTTCAAGAAGATGAGCCAGGAATTCCGCATTTCCTCCCCGGCGGACAAGCCGTTTCGGGTGATCGCCGGCGCTTTCTACCAGCGCCAGTCCAACGATATTTTCCAGGATTACCAAGTCACCAACCTGGCGCCCAACCTGTCGGTCAACGGTCGTTCCGGGACGTTGTGGCTGACCAAGCAGAAGCGAATCGACCGCGACTATGCGCTGTTCGGCGAGGCAAGCTTCGACTTCACGCCGCAGCTGACCATGACCGCCGGTGGCCGACTGTTTAAATATGACAATAGCCTGATCGGCTTCTTCGGCTTCGGGCGTGATCCGGCCTATTTGACTGGTCCGGACGGCAAAAAGGTCCCCGGTTCACCGCCCCCGAATGGAGCGGGCAGCAGCTTTACTGGAGTCGCTGGCTGTCTAACAACGAGCGGCGACACGTTGCGCGATTCACAGCAGTTTGGCACCGACACGACGCTGATTACCACCGGTGCGCTGGCCGGAACGCCATGCACCAATTTGGGTGATTTCGTGAACGGGGCGGTCGTGCCCAAGCACAAAAAGGGCAGGGGCTTCACTCATCGCCTCAACCTGACTTATCGGCCCCACGACGGGCTGATGTTCTATGCCACCTGGTCGCGCGGCTTCCGTCCGGGTGGCCTCAACCGGCGGCAGAGCATTCGTCCCTACGATGCCGACTATCTCACTAATTACGAATTGGGTTGGAAGGTCGCCTTCGACGACAATCATATCCGCTGGAACGGCGCTATCTTCCAGCAGAAGTGGAAGGGCTTCCAGTACAGTTACCTCGGGCCCAACAGCTTCACCGAAATTCACAACGGTCCCGATGCGCGCATCCGCGGCATCGAAAGCGACATTAGCTATGTCGGCGGCGGCGTGAACCTGAACGCAGCGGCCTCCTATACCGATGCCAAAACGCGCAACAACACCTGCTTCTTCGACGCCGCCCAACCGGATTGTTCGGACAACATCGGCAACCCGGGAAGCCCGAATTTCATTGCTGCTCCGACGGGCACCCGGCTGCCGATTACACCCAGGTTCAAGGCGACCGCGACCGCTCGCTACAGCTGGGACGTCGGTGCCGACATGAAGGCTCATCTGCAGGCGGGTATTGCCTATCAAAGCTCGGCGGCGGCGACCTTGCGTACCCTGATCGCGCTGGTCGGCCCAGCGGAATACCCGCCGACGCTGGTCAACCCGAACAGCTATCTCGGCCGGATCCGTTCTTCGACCAGTGTCGACCTGGCAGCGGGCATCGACTGGCGGAAGATCTCGTTCGAACTCTATGCTCAAAATATCCTCGACGAGCACATCGACCTCAGTCGCGGCGTGGCCTGCGGTAGCTGTACGCAGGTCCGGGTCATCCCCGGCACGCCGCGCACCATCGGGCTCAGGGCTGGCTATAAATTCTGACGGTCGCGCCTCCTTCCGGTGGAGGGGGCGCATCCGTTCGGGCGGTCGGTTCGTTCCTTCCTCGTTCAGCCGCCACCATTCATGGCGCGGCTGTCCGACCGGAGACATGACCATGACCAAGCCGATCCTGTTGCCCGTCGCCATTGTCGGCGGCCTGCTCGCCCTCGCCGGGACCGCTGGCGTGACCGCAACCGTCATGGCGCCCAAGCCGTTGGTCGACGTGCCGGCGACCTCGCACCGCGAAGTGGCGGTGTTCGCTGGCGGCTGCTTCTGGGGGGTCGAGGGCGTCTATGAGCATGTCCGCGGCGTGATCGACGCGACCTCGGGCTATAGCGGCGGCAGCGCGGTGACGGCGCATTACGAAATGACCGGCAGCGGCACGACCGGCCATGCCGAGGCTGTCCGCGTGACTTTCGACCCGACCAGGATCAGCTATGGGGAACTGCTGCGGATCTATTTTTCGGTCGTCGCCGACCCGACTCTCAAGGACCGCCAAGGGCCCGATACCGGCCCGCAATACCGTTCCGCCCTGTTCCCTACGTCACCGGCCCAGGCGAAGGTCGCCCGATCCTACATCGCCCAACTCGACAAGGCCAAGCTGTTTGCGCGGCCGATCGTGACGACGGTCGAGGCTTACAAGGGCTTCTACCCGGCCGAAGCTTATCACCAGAACTTCATGGCACGGAACCCGACCTACGGCTATATCGTCATCAACGATCGGCCAAAGGTCGAGGCGTTGAAGAAGCAGTTTCCCAGCGCCTGGCGCGCCTGACCGGTTACTTGACCACTACGGTCACCGCGCGGCGGTTCTGGGCCCAGGCGCTTTCGTCGGAACCGGTCGCGACGGGCTTCTCCTTGCCCCAACTGGTGACCAGCAAGCGCGTCGACGGGATGCCCTGCGCGACCAGATAATTGCGCGCGGCGTTGGCCCGGCGCTCGCCCAGCGCCATATTATATTCCCGCGTTCCGCGTTCGTCGGCATGGCCTTCGATCGAGGCGCGAACGGTCGGGTTGGCGAGCATCCACTTGGCCTGCGCGGCGAGAATCCGCTGCGATTCCGAGTCGATGTCCGACTTGTCGGTGCCGAAGTGGATCGTGTCGGTCCCGGCCTTCGCAATCAGGTCGGCCTGCGACCCGGGCAGCTCGACCAGCCCGACGTCGTCTTCATTCGTGGCCGCAGTCGGCGCCGTAGCGACGGGCGGCGTGGTGTCGACCGCGCGGTCGCGGCGGGCACAGGCCCCGGTCGCGAGCAATGCCGCGATCAGGGCGAGGTTGAGGGTCGTGCGCATGAGAATCTCCTTTTAGCGCTGCAGCGGCGACCAGCTGGGGTCGCTGCCGTCCTGGGGGGTGGGCAGGCGGCGAGCGGCGCCGCCATTGATGTTGACCGCATAGAGGCTGGTTTGGCCGCTACCCTGGCGGATGCGGTTGAACATGACGAACTGGCCGTTCGGTGCCCAGCTTGGCCCCTCGTCCTGCCAGCCGTCGGTGAGAATCTTCTCGCCCCCGCCCGACGCGTTCATCACACCGATGTTGAACTGGCCGCCGATTCTGGTGAAGGCGATCAGACCGCCGCGCGGACTCCACACCGGTGAAGCAAAGCGTCCGCCGCCGAAACTGATTCGGTGCTGGCCAGAGCCGTCGGCGTTCATGACATAGAGTTGCTGGGTGCCCGAGCGATCGCTCTCGAACACGATCCGGCTGCCGTCAGGCGAGTAGCTTGGCGCGGTGTCGGCACCCGGCACACTGGTCAGGCGGCGCGGCGTGCCACCGTCGGCGTCGACAGCATAAATGTCGGTGTTGCCGCCCGCCGCCATCGAGAAGACGACGTTGCGGCCGTTGGGTGAGAAGCGCGGGGCGAAGGTCAGGGCGAGCCCGGGTACGAGGTTACGTGACGTGCCGCTGGCGACATCCATGATCCGCACGCGCGGGCGGCGGCCGGTCGCGGTCATGTAGACCAGTCTGTCGCCGCTCGGGCTGAAGCGCGGGGTGGTGACGGTCGCGTCGCCGGTGGTCAGGTAGCGGTGGTTGGAGCCGTCACTGTCCATGATCGCGATGCGCTTGACCCGGCGGGTCTTGGGACCAGTCTCGGCAACATAGACCAGCCTGGTATCGAGGAAGGCACCTTCGCCGGTCAGCCGGGCATAGACCAGGTCGGCGCATTTATGAGCGGCGCGACGCCAGTCGGTGGCAGCAACCGCGAACCCCTGATGGGTCAGCTCGCGCCCGGCGGCGACGTCGTGGAGATAGCAGCCGACGGTGATCCGGTCGCCGTTCGCCTCGACCGTTCCGGAAACGAGCTGGGCCGCGCCGGCGCTGCGCCAGGTGCCATAGGCGGGCGAGGCGGCCTCGGCGGCCAAATAGCTGCCGATCCCATCGGGGCCGAGCGGGGTGAAGGCACCGGTCGAGCGGAGGTCGGCAGCGATCACGCCCGCGACCTGCCGTCCGATCGCGCCGGTGCCGCCGGCGGGCGTGTCGGTTTCGGCGGAGGTTGGCATGGGCGGGACGGCGATGGCGGCGTTGGCGTTGGTCCCGCCGACGACATCCACTTCGATCGGCGGCGGGGATTGCGCTGTCGCAGTCGAGGCGAGGAGGGCAGCGAGGAGGGCGAAATGCTTCATGGCGTTCCTCATGGCAGCGTATAGGTCATGTTGAAATTGCTCCAGCCACCATTGGCCGTTTGGTAGAGTTCGGGTGGCAACGTCAGCGGGGCACAACCACTAATAATTGCAACGGCGAGATCCTTGACCCGTTCCTCATATTTGCCGTTGTCGTCGTCGACGCCGCTGGTCGCGACGACCTCGGGCGGGCGGCTGAGACCACCAGAGCGGGTCAGGACTAAGTGCAACTTGACCTTGATCCGGCTCGCGCCGGGGCCGGGATTGATCTGGCGGTCGGCGCATGGCTGGACCTGGCGGCGGATCGCTTGCTGGATGCCGGCCATCGCCGATGGGCTGATCGCGGCGGCGGCGGCGCGGGCGGGCGCGGTCGAGGGCGCGCCATCGCCGATTCCCTTGAGGAAATCGGCCCCGATCCGCGAGGCCTTTGAAGGTGCTTTCGGAGGCGGGGTTTTGGCCGGAGGCGTCGCTTCAACAGGCCGTGGCGGCGTCGGCGTGACCGACTGCGCGGGGGTTAGCACGGGCGGCGCTACATCGGGCGTCGGCGGCGCTGGCGACAGTTCGGGTGCCTGGCTCGGCGGCGGCGGAGCAGCGATGGGAGATGGCGCGGCGGCTTGAAGTCCGACCTCGTCGACCAGTTCGACCTCCATCGCCGGGGGCTCCGGCGGACGCGCGACGCGGGCAAGGCTGAGCGACAGCGCCGCGATCAGCGCCACGTGGAACGCCACTGCGACTCCGGTTCCGGCCAGCTCGGCGCGGTCGATGCTCATGGCTCGCCGACCGAGACTAAAGCGACCCGATTGAGACCGGCGCGGTTGAGCTCGCCCATCACCTTCATCACTCGGCCATAGTCGAGCGATCTGTCGGCGCGGAGCAGGACGCGGCGACCCTCGGGCGGCGCGGACTGGGCAGCGATGGCGGCGAGTTTAGTCGGCAGGGCCGCTTCGGCAACGGCACCATCATCGATGAAGATCGCGCCGTTCTTGTCAATCGAGACTGCAACCGGTTTGACCTGCTGGTCGAGCGGCGCTGCGCGGTTCTGCGGCAGGTCGACCGGCACCCCGGCGACGAGCAACGGCGCGGTGACCATGAAGATGATCAGCAGCACCAGCATCACGTCGACCAGCGGCGTGACGTTGATCTCCGCCATTGGCGCACGGCGAGAGCGGCCGCCGCGGCGGGCATGGACACCCATCGCCATCAGCCGCCCTCCAGTTCGCGGCTCAGCGTGGCGTGAAAGCGGTCGGCGAAACGGCCGAGGCGCGCCTCGAGCCGGTCGAGGCCGTGGGTCAGGCGGTTGAAGGCGATGACCGCCGGGATCGCCGCGAACAGGCCGATGGCGGTAGCGAACAAGGCTTCCGCGATCCCCGGCGCGACGACGGCGAGGCTGGTGTTGTTGGCGCCGGCGATGGCGGTAAAGCTGCGCATGATGCCCCACACCGTGCCGAACAGCCCGACGAACGGCGCGACCGCCCCGACCGTGGCGAGGATATTGAGACGGTCGGACAGCCGATCAAGTTCGGCGGCGATGGTCGAATTCATCGCGCCCGCCAGTCGCTCGCGAGTTCCGGCGCGGTCGGCGTGGGCAATGCGGGTCGAGCGGCGCCACTCGTTGAGTCCGGCGGTCAAGATCGCCGCGCTTGGCAGGCCCTCGGCGCCTCGGCTGGCGTGGAAGGTGTCGATGTCGCTCGCCTTCCAGAAGTCGGCTTCATAGGCGGCGGTCTGGCGGCCGATGCGGCGGAGGCGGGCGGCGTGGGTGAAGATGATCGCCCAGGTCCAGACGCTGGCGGCGAGCAGCCCGAGCATGACCAGCTTCACGACGAGATCGGCGTGGAGGAACAGGGTCAGGGGCGACATGAGGTCGGTGCTGGCGGTGACGGGCGGCATTAGACCTCTTGTCGGTTGATGGCGTGGAACCGCTCGATCCATTCCTTTGGCTGGCGGGTCGGCCGACCGTCGGGGGTGAGGAAAGCGGCGGTAATGCGCCCTTGGGCAATGTCTTCTGCGCCGCGCCTGACCGACTGCTGAATGACGACGCTGGCGGCGCGGACGGTGGCGAGGGTCGAGGCGATGGTGAGGTCGTCGCCGAGCCGGGCCGGGGCGCGGTAGCGGACATGGGCTTCGGCGACGGCATAGACCCCGGTGCCGCCGTCGATCGCGGCGCGCTGGTCGATGCCGGCAGCGCGCAACATATCGGACCGGGCGCGCTCCATGTATTTGAGATAATTGGCGTAATAGACGATCCCGGCAGTGTCGGTATCCTCGAAATAGACAGTCAGGGCGAAGCGATGCTCACGCCCGACGAAGCCGCCGCGATAGGGGAGGTCGAAAGCCGCTGGCTCCATCGCCCCGCCTTAGGCCGAGGCGAGTCCGGGGGGCAAGCCCGGCTCGCCGAGACGGTCAGCGGGCCGGGCGGGGCGAAATCTCGGAAATTCGCGAAATGAGGTCGCCCTGCGCTTCGGGCAGGTCATTGAGGTGCATGCCCCAGCCGGGCATGAAAAAGCCCATCATGCCGACTTCGCCGCCGATGCGGGTCGTCCGCTTGCCCGGTAACGCATTGGTGCGGATTGAGAGATAGCCGCGCGGGCCATCGTTGATGCAGCGGGCGGAGACGAGATCGCGGGTATGAATATAGGGGGCTGGCGCCGTGCCCTCGCTCGACCAGCTGACTGGCCCGCCAGCAACTGACGGCCAGCCCCAGCGCATCCAGTAGCTGTCGAGA
>NZ_JANMWY010000080.1:0-4317 GCF_031380695.1 Sphingomonas sp.
GGGCGGATGACTGCGGCAAGGCGTTGGCGGCATTTAGGGAGGTGCTGCGGGGTTAGGTGGCGTGGGCTGACCACGCGAATGGTTTCAATATTCACGCTATCGGGTTGCAGCGGCAGACGCTGCTGGTCCCCTCCTAGTCTCCCCGAGAGGCAGGGATTTCGGCGTAAGCAAACCCTCAAATCGATACGGGCATGGAAAGAAAATCACGGTGCGTCGTTCACCCTCCGAATGATCATCGATCGGGAGAGTAGCGTGACATCCAAGACCATCCTGCGCGCCAGCCTCGGCCTTGCTGCCATGTGCGTGACCTCGCTCGCGATTGCGCAGCAGCTTGCGCCGACAGCCGCCAAACCCCCAACCGTCTGGGCCGCCCCCGGGACGAAGGGGTCGCCGATCGACGGGACGATCTTCCACGCGCAGGTGCTGCTCGACGTGGCCGGATTCCCGTCGGGGGTGATCGACGGCAAGAAGGGGATGGTGTTCGGCAAATCGGTCAGTGGGTTTCAGGCGGCGCAGGGTCTGACGGTCAATGGCGAACTCGACGGGCCGACGCGAGCGGCGCTGCTCGGGCTCAACCGGCCGTCCACAGTGATGGTGACGCTGTCGCCCGATCAGGTCGGTGGGCCGTTCGTCCTGCCCTTCCCGAAGAAGCCCGAGGACCAGGCGACGCTCGCCTTCATGGGCTACCGCAACATGCTGGAAAAGGTCGCCGAGGAGTTTCACACCACGCCCGATACGATCGTCGCGCTCAACGGGCCGGAGGCGATGATCGGGCCGGGCAAGACGCTGCGCCTGCCCAATGTCGTCGCCGCCAACCGCAACTATGACGGGGTCAAGGCCGATGCAGCGCAGTGGATGGGGCTGCTCAACGTCGATGCAGGGTCCGCGCAAGGCGATTATATTCTTGTCAGCAAGAAGGAAGGCGTACTGCGCGTAATGAAGGGCGCGCCGCCGGCCGGGCCGCTGACCAAGGATGGCGGCAAGGGCGCGAGCTATACGCCGCCGACCGAGCTCGGCTCGGGCCAGGTGGTGGCGCAATTCCCGGTGACGATGGGCTCGACCCACGACCCGCTCCCGTTCGGCGTGTGGAAGGTCACGACCTATGCCTTTTTGCCGCCGTTCCACTACCAGCCGGACCTGTTCTGGGACGCCAAGGACCCCGAGGGCGGGGACAAGCGCCTCAAGCCGGGGCCGAACGGGCCGGTCGGCCTGGCGTGGCTCGACCTGACCAAGGAGCATTATGGCATCCACGGCACCGGATCGCCCGAGACCATCGGGCGGGCGGAGAGTCATGGCTGCATCCGCATGAGTAATTGGGACGTGCTGCGCCTGTCGCGGATGTTGAAACCGGGCTTCAAGGCTGTATTCACCAGCTGATGTTGAAAACCGTTGCCACAGTCGTACTGACCGCCATCCTGACCAGCGCCTTCTGGATTTTCGCCTATGGCGTTGCACGCAGCCCGCAGGCCGAGCAGGCGCGGGTCGACGGGCGGGTCGAGGGGAAGGGCGACGCGGCGACGGTCCAGGGTCGCGGCGGCCCGCTGGAAGTGGCTGAAAGCGTCGAGGTCGGGCCGTCGGGGCTCGCCATCCCGGTCGCGGGGATCAAGGCCGCGGAGCTCGAGGACACGTTCACCGCCGCGCGGGCGAGCGGGGCCCGGCGGCACGACGCGATCGACATCATGGCGGCGGAGGGGACTCCGGTCCACGCCGCCGCGCCGGGGACGATCGAGAAGCTCTATAATAGCATCGGCAAGGGCGGGATCACCGCCTACCAGCGGTCCGAGGACGGACGCTGGACCTATTATTACGCGCATCTGTCAGCCTATGCGACCGGCCTGACCGAGGGACAGAAGGTGCAGCGCGGGTCGGCGATCGGCTTCGTCGGCCACACTGGCGACGCCAGCCCGGACAGCCCGCACCTCCATTTCGCCATCAACCAGATGGCGGCGGGGGAGAAGTGGTGGCAGGGGACACCGATCAATCCCTACCCGCTGCTTGCCGGAAAAAGCGTCGCGCGCTAGGGGGACGCGCAGTTTTACGGCTTTCCGGAGCCCGGCTCTTTTCACCTTCTGGCATATAGGCGGATCACATGAAGATCAGCGGCGTGGACATTCGTCCCGGCAACATCATCGAATATGAAGGCGGCATCTGGCGCGCGGTCAAGATCCAGCACACCCAGCCCGGCAAGGGCGGCGCCTATATGCAGGTCGAGCTCAAGAATTTGATCGACGGGCGCAAGAATAATGTCCGCTTCCGCTCGGCGGAGACGGTCGAGCGGGTGCGGCTCGACACCAAGGATTTCCAGTTCCTGTTTGCCGAGGGCGACATGCTGACCTTCATGGACAAGGAAAATTACGACCAGATCAGCCTGCCGCGCGACCTGCTCGGCGATGCCTCGGCGTTCCTGCAGGACGGCATGGACGTGGTCATGGAACTCTACGACGAGCGCGCGCTGTCGGTGCAGCTGCCCGACACCATCGAGGCGATGATCGTCGAGGCCGACGCGGTGGTGAAGGGGCAGACCGCATCATCGTCCTACAAGCCCGCGATGCTCGACAATGGCGTCCGCGTCATGGTCCCGCCGCACATCGGCGCGGGGACGAAGATCGTCGTCGATGTTTACGAGCAGACCTACGTGCGTCGCGCCGACTGATGGCCAAGAAAACATGGTAAGTCATTCCGGCCTCATCACCGTCATGCAGCGCGCCGCGCGCAAGGCGGCGCCGCGCCTGCGCCGCGACTTTGGCGAGGTCGAGCAACTGCAGGTCAGCAAGAAAGGCCCGGGCGACTTTGTCACCATGGCCGACAAGCGCAGCGAGCAGACGATCGTCGAGGAATTGCGCAATGCGCGGCCCGACTGGGGCATGTTGCTGGAAGAAGGTGGCGTGATCGAGGGTGACTTGACCAAGCCGCGGTGGATCGTCGATCCGCTCGATGGCACGACGAACTTCCTTCACGGTGTGCCGCATTTCGCGATCTCGATCGCGGTCGAGGAGAAGAAGCCCGACGGCACCGGCGAGATTACGCAGGGGCTGGTCTATCAACCGGTCACCGACGAGAGTTTCTGGGCCGAAAAGGGGCGCGGGGCGTGGTTGCAGGACCGGCGGCTGCGGGTGTCGTCGCGGCGTAATCTCGACGAAGCGATGGTCGGCACCGGCATTCCCCATTTCGGGCGCGGCAATGTCGCCAACTGGTCGCGCATCTTTGGGGCAATCGCACCTGAAGTGGCGGGCATCCGGCGGTTCGGATCGGCCGCGCTCGACCTGGCGTGGGTCGCGGCGGGGCGGATGGACGGCTTCTGGGAGGAAGATCTCGACCCGTGGGACAGCGCGGCGGGCGTGCTGCTGGTCAAGGAAGCGGGTGGCTATGTGACCGATTATCGCGGACAGAACCGGATGTTCGATCGGCGCGAATATCTCGCCGCGAACGGCGATCTGCACAGCAAGCTGCACAAGCTCTTGGCGGGGGCGCTGCGCTAAGCACGTCGTCATCCCGGACTTGATCCGGGACCTGCCTTCTGCTTTCAAACCGGTGAAAAGACGGGCGGGTCCCGGTTCGAGCCCGGCATGACCGTTAGGAGGTGTTGCCCCCCTTCCTCCCCTGTCCTAAAGCGCGGCCAAGATTCGCCCCCCGGAGTACTCCCCTTGGCCGACGTTGCCTTCGGATATCTGCCGATCCTTCTGTTTCTCGCCGTTGCGCTCGCGCTGTCGGCGACGTTCGTGTTCGCGCCGATGCTCGTCAGCCGGCTGGCCGGGACAAACAAGCCGTCGGCGGCCAAGCTCGCCGAATATGAGTGCGGCTTCCCGGCGTTCGAGGACAGTCGGGCGCAGTTCGACGTGCGTTTCTACCTGGTCGCGATCCTGTTCATCGTGTTCGACCTGGAGGCGGCGTTCCTGTTCCCGTGGGCGGTGTCGCTGAAGTTTACCGGCTGGACCGGATGGATCGCGATGATGGTCTTCCTCGCCGAACTCGCGCTGGGCCTGGCCTATGCGTGGAAGAAGGGCGCGCTCGAATGGGAGTGATGCTGACCCCCGCCGAGAACGCGAACCCGAGCGAGGAGCAACTCGCGCGGGCGGCGGGGCTCGTCCCGGGCAGCGCCGAAATGGCGCGGTTCGAGGCGATGCGCGGCGAACTCGACGAGAAGGGTTTTCTCGTCGCCAGTCTCGACGACCTTACGACCTGGGCGCGGACCGGGTCGCTGTGGTGGATGACCTTTGGGCTGGCGTGCTGCGCGGTCGAGATGATGCAGGCGTAGATGCCGCGCTACGACAACGAGCGCTTCGGCTATGCCCCGCGCGCGTCGCCCCGCCAGTCCGA
>NZ_JANMWY010000101.1:0-2465 GCF_031380695.1 Sphingomonas sp.
CGCGATCCTCGCCAACAACGGCATCCTCTTCTCCGAAAGCGCGCAGAAGGGCGCCCACTTCATCGAACTCGCCTGCCAGCGCCGCATCCCCCTGCTGTTCCTGCAGAACATCAGCGGCTTCATGGTCGGCGGCAAATATGAGGCCGAGGGCATCGCCAAGCACGGTGCCAAACTCGTCACCGCCGTCGCCACCGCGAGCGTGCCCAAGATCACCGTGCTGATCGGCGGCAGCTTCGGCGCCGGCAATTACGGGATGTGCGGGCGGGCCTATTCCCCGCGCTTCCTGTTCAGCTGGCCGAACTCGCGCATCTCGGTCATGGGCGGCGAACAGGCGGCGTCAGTCCTCGCCACCGTCCACCGCGACGCCGACGTATGGACCCCCGAGCAAGCCGAAGCCTTCAAGCAACCCATTCGTGACGATTACGAAGCCCAGGGCAACCCGTGGCACGCGACGGCGCGACTGTGGGACGACGGCATCATCGACCCGGCGCAGACGCGGGATGTGCTGGGCCTCGCCTTCGCCGCCTGCCTCAACGCCCCGATCGAAGAGAAAGCGCGCTTCGGCGTGTTCCGGATGTAGCGCAATGATCACCTCGCTCCTGATCGCCAACCGCGGCGAGATCGCGTGCCGGATCATCCGCACCGCGCGGCGGATGGGCATTCGCACCGTCGCGGTCTATTCCGACGCCGACGCCAAGGCGCTCCATGTCCGTGTCGCCGACGAGGCGGTCCACATCGGCCCGTCGCCCGCCCGCGAATCCTACCTCGTCGGGGACAAGATCATCGCCGCTGCCAAGGCCACCAACGCCGAGGCGATCCATCCGGGCTATGGCTTCCTCTCCGAGAACGCCGACTTCGCCCAAGCGGTGATCGACGCCGGGCTGATCTGGGTCGGCCCGCGTCCGCAATCGATCCGCGACATGGGGCTGAAGGACGCCGCCAAGGCGCGGATGATCGCCGCCGGGGTGCCGGTCACTCCGGGCTATCTCGGCGCCGACCAATCGCCCGCCACGCTCAAAACCGAAGCCGAAAAAATCGGCTATCCGATCCTGATCAAGGCGGTCGCCGGCGGCGGCGGCAAGGGCATGCGCCGGGTCGAGGCGGCAGCCGAGTTCGACGACGCCCTCGACTCATGCAAGCGCGAGGCGGCCTCCTCCTTCGGCGACGACCGCGTGCTGCTCGAAAAATACATCCTCTCGCCGCGCCACATCGAAGTACAGATATTCGGCGACACCCATGGCAATATCGTCCACCTTTTCGAGCGCGACTGCTCGCTCCAGCGCCGCCACCAGAAAGTCATCGAGGAAGCCCCCGCGCCGGGCATGGACGAGGCCACGCGCGAGCAATTATGCGGCGCAGCAGTCCGTGCCGCAAAAGCGGTCGATTATGTCGGCGCAGGCACGATCGAATTCATCGCCGACGCCAGCGAAGGCCTGCGCGCCGACCGCATCTGGTTCATGGAAATGAACACGCGGTTGCAGGTCGAACATCCGGTGACCGAGGAAATTACCGGTGTCGACCTGGTCGAATGGCAATTGCGCGTGGCGAGCGGGGAGGCGCTGCCCAAGCGGCAGGACGAGCTGTCGATCAACGGCTGGGCGGTCGAGGCGAGACTGTATGCGGAAGACCCGGTGAAGGGGTTTTTGCCGAGTGTGGGGCGGTTAGAGGTTTTCGATCTCGGTACGCTGAACCGTATCGAAACAGGTTCTGAGCAAGGCGATGAAATTTCGCCGCACTATGACCCCATGATCGCAAAACTGATCGGCAGAGGCAAAACCCGTAAAGAAGCGATTAGAGCGCTCGGTGATACCTTTTACGACATTATGGTCTGGCCGGTGAAAACGAACGCTCGCTTCCTTTCCAATGCGCTTTTTGACGAAGACTTTTTTGAAGGGCGTCAGATTGATACGGGGTACATCGAGCGCCGAGGCAAGAAGCTAATTCCCAGTAATCTGGCAATTCCGCATGTCTGGAGTGACGCAGCAGCAGTCGCCCTCACGAATTCGAAGGAAAAATACCGCGGGCTGGCATCGTTCCGACTTAATGGACGCGCGGAACGGCACGTCACTCTGTTGTTGGATGGAGAGTTCCGAAACGTCGAACCGGTCGATGAAGAAGGCTACGGTCTGCCAAATTTCCGTAACGGCGAAACGATCGTCGTCTTCGAACAAGGCCAAGCCTACGAGTTCGGCTCATCGACCCGTGGGACTGTCGGCGCTGACGCCGCCTCAGGCACCCTCATCGCCCCCATGCCCGGCAAGGTCACCGCGGTCGACGTCGCGCCCGGCGACACCGTCACCAAGGGCCAGCGCATCCTCACGCTCGAGGCGATGAAGATGGAGCATGGCCTGATCGCTCCGTTCGACGGCATCGTCGCCGAGATCAATGTCGAACCCGGCGCGCAGGTGCAGGTCGACGCCGTGCTGGCGCGGGTGGAAGCAAGCCCTTCCCCCTCTCCCCCTGGG
>NZ_JANMWY010000104.1:0-20054 GCF_031380695.1 Sphingomonas sp.
GGCGAACTCGCCGGTGTGGGGGGTGAGGATGGTGTCGTGGCCGCGCAGGCGGTCGGGCTCACCGACATGGCCGATGGCGTCGGCGTCGATCACGACCGGGCGCGCGGCGGTCAACGCCAGCGTCAGGACGGCCGGGATGTCGCCGAGCCCCGGCCCGACCAGGATACAGCCGATCCGCGGGTCGTTGACCTCTGCCGTGTCGGTTTGCACGATCGCCGAAGGCAGGTTGTCGATCGCCCGCGACGTGCTGATGCGGACATAGCCTGCCCCCGACCGCGCCGCCGCGAGCGCCGCGAGCGCGATCGCGCCGGGCATCTTTCCTGCGAGGAGGTGAACCAGCCCGCGCGTGAACTTGTGGCCATCGGGGTCAAGCACTGGCAGGTCGGGCGAGCCAATCTCGTGCCACATCGGGTCGGCCGCGATGCCGATGTCGGCGAGGACCACCCGGCCGCAATGATGCATCGCCGGGGCGAGGCGATGGGCGGGCTTTAGGGCGCCGAAGGTCAGGCAAAGGTCAGTCCAAAGTGCATTTGGCAACGCGCCGCTGTCCGCGTCCGTGCCGCTGGGCAGATCGCAAGCGATCGATATTTTTGCCTTTGATATCAGTCGCTTCAACATATTTACTATTACATCGTCTAAACCGCGCGCGAGTCCTGTCCCGAACAGGCAGTCGATCAGCAGGGGCGCGGGCGCGGTGTCCGGACCGAGCGTCTCGACCGGTCCGGCCCACTGCCCCGCCGCCCATCGTGCTGCCGCCGCCTTGGGTTCGGCCAGCGCGGCGATGCGCACTGGCACGCCGCGCGCGGCGAGGTGGCGCGCGGCGAGATAGCCGTCGCCGCCGTTGTTGCCAGGCCCGCACAGGATCAGCGCGGGCATCGCCCCGCTATAGGCGATCGCCACGTCGGCGAGCGCGGCGCCGGCGCGCTCCATCAACTCGGTTGCGGAGGTGCCGGCGGCGATGGCGGCATGTTCGGCAGCGCGCATGGCGGCGGCGGTGAGAATCGGGCGCATCAGCGAAGCACCGTGGCGAGGTGCCACCAGTCGGGCGGACAGGCCGCAGCGGCCGCATCGCGCGCGTCCTCGACGGCGAATAGGGCGAAGCAGGTCGCACCCGAGCCGGACATGCGGGCGAGCGTCGTGCCTGGCTGACTGCCGAGCCAGTCGAGTACGTCGCCGATGGCAGGGACGAGTGCGCGCGCCGCTGCTTCGAGGTCGTTGCGCCCCTCATGCCAGTCGCCGAGCGAACCGTGATCGACGCCGTCCCAACCGGCGAATACGGGGCCAGTCGAAAGGGCAACGCCCGGGTTGACGAGGAGCACGGGGAAACCACCAATGCGCGGGTCGTCGTAGAGGGTCAGGGCATCCCCCGCCCCCTCCCCGCGCGCGGTCATGCTCAGCAGGCAGGCCGGGACATCGCTGCCCAACGCCGGGGCGACGGCGGACGCGTGTGTCGGGTCGATCCGCCACAGGCGGGTCAGCAAGCGCAGCGCTGCGCCGGCATCGGCCGATCCGCCGCCGATGCCCGATGCGACCGGGAGGGCTTTGGTGAGATGCAGGGTTGCATTGGCGGGCACTCCAGCCGCCTGGGCCAACGCCTGGGCCGCGCGGATCACGAGATTATCCTCGCCGGTCGACAGTCCATCTGCGAACGGCCCGTCGATCGTCAGGCTCAATCCCTCGCCCAGCATCGCCGACAGCCGGTCGCCATCGACGCAAAAGGCGAAGATCGTTTCCAGATCGTGCCGTCCGTCGGCGCGACGCCCACGCACATGGAGCGCGAGGTTGAGCTTGGCGGGGGCGACCTCGCTCAGGATGGCCGGATCGCGCTCCCCGTCTTCAAGGGCACTCACGGCGCCGCCGTCGCCGGCTCCAGCCCGCGGTCGATCTTGGCGGCGATGCGCTTCGATTCCGTCTCTTCCGCGGTGACCATCGCCGCACGCCAGGCGAAGCGCGCTTCGAACCGCCGCCCCGCCGAATAGAGCGCGTCGCCGAGATGCTCGCCGATCTCGCTTTGGGCCGGATCGCCCGCGGTGGCCTTCTCCAGCGTGGCAATGGCTTCGCTGACCTTGCCGCGCTTGAACAGCGCCCAGCCGAGCGAGTCGGTGATCGACGAATCGCTCGGTCGCAATTCGCTCGCCTTGCGGATCATCGCCTCTGCCCCTTCGAGATTCTCGCCGTGGGTCAGCTCGGTGTAGCCGAGGAAGTTGAGCAGCAGCGGCTGGTCGGGCGCGAGTTTGAGGCCCTGTTGGATCGTGGCGCGAGCTTCCTGCCAGCGCCCGGCGCTTTCGAGCGCGCTGCCCGCGAGCAGATAATTCGTCCAGCCGTCGTTCGATCCGGCGGGCTGGAGGGCGATAGCGCGGAGGTAGGCGTTGGCGGCGTCACCGTGGCGATCGAGTTCGTCGAGCACGTCGCCCAACCGCGTGAAATCGCCCGCATCGGCGCCCTTGGCATTGGCCGCGTCGCTCGCCAGCTTGAGCGCCTCCGGCCCGCGCTTGGCGCTGAGCAGCGTGCGCGCCTGGGCATCGCGCGCCTGGTCGACCAGCAGGTCGTCCCGCCCGATCTGGGCGAAAGCGGCAAGCGCGGCGTCGTTGCGTTTGGCCTGGTCGAACAGCAGGCCGAGCACGATGACCGCCTCGCTATTGTCGGGCGCGGTAAAGCGCGCCACTTGGGCAAGCGCGATCGGGACGTCCAGGCTGCCGTCGCGAACGAGGCTGATCGCGATGCCGAGCAGGACTTCGGCATAAGCGCCGGCCGGCGCGCCGACCCGATAGGCTATCGCCTGATTGGAGACGAGCCGCGCGCGGCCGAGCGCGAGTGAGCGACCCGGCCCTTGGAGCAGCGCCAGCGCCCTCGGGCGGTCGCCGGCCGCACGAAATGCCTCTGCCATCGCCAGTCGCATACGCTGTTCGCGCCCCCCTGCCGCGGCAATGGCGCGGGTGGCGAAGGGTTCGGCCTCGGCGGTGCGCTTTAGGGCCGCCAGCATCAGCCCGCGCTGTTCGGTCAGGAAGGGCCCGAGCGGACCCGCGACCGAGACTTGGCCAAGCGTCTCGAGCGCCGCCGCATCGCTGTGCGTCGCCAGGTCCCAAGCGCTGATGAAGGGGGCCATGAAGCCGAGGTCGGGAGTCTGGCCCGGCACGCCGATCTGGGCGAGCGCCGCCGCAATGCGGTTGGCGCGCAAATCGTCGCCGACGAGCAGCATGCGCGCGACGAGCGAGCGGTCGGCGGGCTTCAGGCCATGGGCCAGGCGCAGCGCGAGCGGCATGTCGCCGGCGCTGATCGCTCCCCCAAGCGCGCGCTGGGCGATCGTCGGGTTGGCGGGATCGCGCGCGGCGAGTCCGGCGTAGAGCTGCGCGGCGCGACCGTCATCGCCGAACGCCTCCGCCGCACGCGCCGCGACATAGGTGCGCAGCAGATCGTCGTGGGCGGGGCGCAACGGCGCGGCGCTTGCCGAGGTGGCCAGCAGGGCGATCAGCATCGCGGCGCTACATGTTCGGGTAATTGGGGCCTCCGCCGCCTTCGGGCACGACCCAGTTGATGTTCTGGGTCGGGTCCTTGATGTCGCACGTCTTGCAATGGACGCAGTTCTGCGCGTTGATTTGAAGCTTCGGATCGCCGCTTTCCTGTCCCACGATCTCATAAACGCCCGCCGGGCAATATCGGCTCTCCGGGCTGTCATATAGCGCCAGATTGACGGTGATCGGGACGGCGGCGTCCTTCAGCGTGAGGTGAACCGGCTGGTCTTCTTCATGATTGGTATTCGACAGGAACACCGAAGAGAGGCGGTCGAAGCTCAGCTTCCCGTCGGGCTTGGGATAGGTCTTGACGTGGACCTGGTCCTTGCGGCGCAGGGTGGTGTTGTCGGCGTGGTGCTTGAACGTCCACGGCACCCCGATCCTGAGATGGTTGAGCCACAAATCGAGCCCGGCGTAGAGCGTGCCGGCCGTCGCGCCAAATTTTGTCACCGCCGGCTGGGCATTGCGAACCGCTTTCAATTCCTTGGCAATCCAGCTGCTTCGCATTGCGGGCTCATAGTCCGCAAGAATGTCGGCGCGGCGGTCGGCGGTGATCGCCTCATGTGCTGCCTCGGCCGCGAGCATGCCGGATTTCATCGCGGTGTGGCTGCCCTTGATGCGCGGCACGTTGAGAAACCCCGCCGCGCAACCGATCAGCGCGCCGCCGGGGAAGGCAAGTTGCGGGATCGCCTGCCAGCCGCCCTCGTTGATCGCGCGCGCGCCATAGGACACGCGCTTTCCGCCGACGAGTTCGGCGGCGATGGCCGGGTGGGTCTTCCACTGCTGGAACTCCTCGAACGGCGACAAGGTCGGGTTCTGGTAATCGAGCGCAACGACGAAACCGAGCGCGACCTGGTGATTATCCTGATGGTAGAGGAACCCCCCGCCCCAGGCGTCGTCGAGCGGCCAGCCCTGGGTGTGGATGACGCGGCCGGGATGGTGGATCTCGGCAGGAACGTCCCACAACTCCTTGATTCCGATGCCGTAAACCTGAGGGCCTGAATCCTTGCGCAGGTCGAACATGCGCGTCAGTTCCTTGGTCAAGTGACCGCGCGCGCCCTCGGCGAAGAAGGTATAGCGGCCGTTGATCTCCATCCCCGGCTGCCAGTCGGGCTTGCGCGTGCCATCGCGCGCAATGCCCATATCGCCGGTCGCGACGCCCTTCACCGATCCGTCGTCGTTGAACAATACTTCGGCAGCGGCGAACCCCGGAAAAATCTCGACGCCAAGTTCCTCGGCCTGCGCGGCGAGCCAGCGGCAAACATTGCCGAGGCTGGCGGTGTAAGTCCCCTTGTTGTTGAGGAACGACGGCATCAGCAGGTGCGGCAGGGCAAACTTGCCCTTCTTCGTCAGCACCCAGTGCATATTCTGTGTCACCGGCACGGTCAGCGGCGAACCCTTGTCCTTCCAGTCGGGAATCAGTTCGTCGAACGCGATCGGGTCGATCACGGCGCCCGACAGGATGTGCGCGCCAACCTCACTGCCTTTTTCAAGAATGCAGACACTGGTCTCGGGGTTGAGTTGCTTCAGCCGGATCGCCGCCGCCAGTCCGGCCGGGCCGGCCCCGACAATGACCACGTCATAGTCCATCGATTCGCGCTCGCTCACCCGCCGCTTCCTCTCATCGCCCTGTCGCACACCGCCCTGCCAATTCCTTGACCGCGTCGTCAATGGCGGAGAGAAGGCGACATGGGTGGGAATATCGACGAACTGACGCGCGACGAGGCGGCGCAGATGCTGCGCTGGTGGGTCGAGGCCGGGGTCGATGTCGCGGTCAGCGAGGAGCCTCGCGACTGGCTGAAGAAAGCCGCGCCGGCGCGGGCGGCGGTGATCGCGGCGGACATATCGCCGCCAAGTCTGCAGGAGCTTCCGTCCGATTTCAATGCCTTCCGCTTCTATCTTGAAACCGCTACCGGCCTGCCACTCGACCGTGCCGGGGCGCGGCGCGTTCTGCCGCATGGCCTGGCGGGAGCGAAGATCATGCTGCTGAGCGACATGCCGGCGCGCGAGGATGCTGTCGATAACCAGCCGCTCGGCGGCGAGGCGTGGTTGCTAGCGACGAAAATGCTTGCTGCAATCGGGATGACGCCGGACGACGCCTACAGTGCATCGCTGGCCTGTTTCCATGCGCCGGGCGCGCGGCTGGACGAGGCCGAGCTGGCGCAATGTGCCGACATTGCCCGCCGGCACGTCGAACTGGTCAAGTCCGAACGGCTGCTGCTGCTTGGCGAGGGGCCGGCGCGGGCGCTGCTCGGCGATAAGCTTACCACGGTGCGCGGCCATGTCCACAAGATCGCGGGCGTGCGCACCGTGGCGACCTTCCACCCGCGCTGGCTGTTGCAGCGGCCCGGCGACAAGGCGCTGGCGTGGCGCGACCTGCTGCTGCTGATGGACGAGGCATGATGATTTCCCTGCTGTTTGCGCTCGCGATCCAGGTCGATCCGCTGGCGCCGCTCGACCCGACCGCAGCACCACCAGTGCTCGCACCCGCGCCCGATGCGCCATCGATTGCGCCGCCGCAGTCGCCGCCGACCCTGCCTGCGCCCGTGGTCAAGCCGGCCAAGCCCCTGCCCCCGCCGCTGACCCTGCCGACGGTCGTGGCCCAGCCGGTGACGACCGCGCCGGTGATCACGCCGCGCGATTGGCGGGGTGAGTTCGCCGCGATCCGCGCCGGCGACTGGGCCGCCGCGACCGCCGGACTGGAGTCGCTGCCAGATGATCCGCTGAAACCGGTAGCGCGGGCCGAACTCTATCTGGCGAAGGGCTCGCCGGTGGTCAGCGTCGACGATTTGCAGGCGCTGATCGGCGCCGCGCCCGAACTTGACCAGGCCGAACAGCTCGAGCGGCTCGCGGCGAGTCGCGGGTCGATCCAGATGATGGCCATTCCCGAACGCCCGGTGGTCGGCCTGGGTGCCGGGCCGCGCCGCCTGCGCGCGAAGGCGATCGTCGGCGATCCACTCGCCGACCAGCTGCGCGTCCAGCTCGATCCATTGCTCAAGGTCGATCTGGCCGATGCGGCAGAGGCGCTGATGCTGCCGATCGCGCCGTTGCTGATGCCCGAAGGCCGGGCCGAAGCGGCACAGCGCGTGGCGTGGAGCTATTATGGCCTCGGCCGCGATGTCGATGCGATCCGCGTCGCCGAGGCCGGGCGGGCTGGTGCGAGCGGCGAGTGGGCGGCAGCGGCATCGTGGGTGTCCGGGCTGGCGTCATGGCGGCAGAACGACTGCACCACCGCCGGCACCCGCTTCCGCGAAGTCCCCCTACAGACTCGCGACAGCGAATTGGTCGCAGCGGCGAATTACTGGGCGGCGCGTGCGGCCCAGGCGTGCCGCCAGCCAGGCATGGTCGCGGGGCTGATGAAAGCCGCCGCGCGCTCGCCGGAGAGTTTCTACGGACTGGTCGCGCGCGAGACGCTGGGCATGGCGACCCGCCTGCCCGCGCCGTCGTCCGCCGACACTGCCGCGGTCGAAAACCTGCCCAACGTCCGCCGTGCGCAGATGCTGGTGGCGATCGGCGAACGGTCGCTGGCCGAACAGGCTCTGCGTCACCAGGCGCGCATCGGCCGCCCGTCCGACCAGCGCGCGCTGATCGCGGTCGCACAGAAACTCGATCTCACCGGTACCCAATATTGGCTCGCGACCAACGGCCAGCCGGGCGTGTCGGTCGAAGCTGCGGCGCGCTATCCCCGCCCGCGCTGGACCCCGGCGAACGGCTGGCGAGTCGATCCGGCGCTGGCCTATGGCCACGTCATCCAGGAATCAAACTTCCGCAGCGGCGCGGTCAGTCAAGCCGGGGCGGTCGGACTCATGCAGGTGCGGCCCGGCACCGCGGGGGATACGGCGCGGGCGCGCGGAGCGGCGTTCGATGCCGCAATTCTGACTGATCCGGCCGCCAATCTCGACTATGGCCAGGCGTTCATCGAGGTGCTGCGCCGCTCCCCTGCGACACGCGGCCAACTGCCCCGCGTGATCGCCGCCTACAATGCCGGGCCGCTGCCGGTCGACCGCTGGAACGCGATTCCCGACAAGGGCGATCCGTTGCTGTGGATCGAAAGCATCCCTTATTGGGAGACGCGCTATTATGTCCCGGCAGTGATGCGCAACATGTGGGTCTATCAGGGGCTCGAAGGCAGCGCCCAGCCCAGCCTGATCGCCATCGCGCAGCATAAATGGCCCGCCTTTCCAGGGCGCTAAGGGGCGCCGTCCGGCCTTTCGCCGGGACGACGCTTGTGGCATGGCGCGCGGGTGACCGAGTTCCTCAAGGCGATCGGCTGGGCGATGGTGCCCATGGCGATCCTGTTGCCGCTGTGCATCGGCGTCGAGATGGCGTGGCCGCGGACACGCTATTCGTTGCGCGAGCGGCTGCCGGGTGCCTGCTACGTCATTATCGTGCCGGCATTGATCGCGGCGCTTTCATGGCCGTTGCACCAGGCGTGGACGATGCTCGGCTTCGGCTCGCCGGTCGATGTGTCGGGACTGCCGGTGGTAGCGAAATTCATGCTGCTGTTCCTGCTGTTTGATTTCCTCCGCTATTGGGAGCATCGCTTCGAGCATCGCTTCTGGTGGCCGGTCCACGCCGTCCACCATGCGCAGGACGAGCTTCACGCCGCCAACAGCTACGCCCACCCGCTGCAGGCGATGCCCGAGATCCTGATCGTAACCATCCCGGTCAGCTTAATCGAGACCGGGGGACCGATCGTCCCGAACATCTTGTGGACCTTGTTCGCTTTCCAGAATTTGGTCATCCACTCGCCTTTGCGCCTTCACGCCGGGCGGTGGCGTATGCTTTACATCGACAGCCATTTTCACCGCATCCACCACTCGGTCGAGGAGCGTCACTGGCACCATAATTTTGGCTTCGTACTGCCGTTCTGGGACCATCTGTTCGGCACGGCGCATGCGATCGACGAGCGGGAGTGGCCCGCGACGGGCGTGCCGGGGGTGCCCTCCTCGCTCGATGCGCGGACACTCCTCGTGCAGCCATTCCGCGATTGGGCGCGGCGGCATAAGCGGGCTTCGGCCGAGCAGTGGGATTCGGCGCTCGAATAGTAATTCGTTCTTGCTATGTTCCAGTACTAGCGTACAATCGTCTCATGCCGATCGAGTTGAAACAGGGGCGCGGGGCGACGCGTAACGGGACTCCGACCCGCTTCAATCTGCCGCAGCGGGTGGTCGAGGGGGAATGGCTCGACCAGGTCGAGGCGCTCGATGGCGTGACGCCGCGCCGCACGACGGTGACGCTTGAGAAGCCGCGCTCGATCCTGACTCGCAACAGCTCACCCGACATCGGCTTCGACCGCAGCGTCAACCCCTATCGCGGGTGCGAGCATGGCTGCATCTATTGTTTCGCGCGGCCGACCCACGCCTATCACGATCTGTCGCCGGGGGTGGATTTTGAGAGCCGGCTGTTCGTCAAGCCGGACGCGGCCAAGCTGCTCCACGCGGCGCTCTCGCGGCCGGGCTATGAGGCGAAGCCGATCGCACTCGGCACCAACACCGATCCCTATCAGCCGATCGAGGAGCGGTTTCGGGTCACGCGGTCGATCCTCGAATTGCTGCTGGAGACGCGCCATCCATTCACCATCACGACCAAGTCCGACCGCGTGTTGCGCGATCTCGACATCATCGGCCCGGCGGCGAAGCTCGGCATTGCGGCGGTGGCGATTTCGGTCACGTCGCTCGATCCCGCGATCCACCGCACGCTCGAGCCGCGCGCGCCGTCGGCGAAGAAGCGACTTGCCGCGATTCGCGCCCTGACCGAGGCCGGCGTCCCGGCAATCGTTGCCATCGCTCCGGTTGTGCCGCAGATCACCGATCACGAACTCGAAGCGATCGTCGAGGCGGCGGTAGCACATGGCGCGCGCGGCGGCTTCTATTTGCCGGTGCGCCTGCCGCACGAAGTCGCGCCGTTGTTCCGGGCATGGCTCGACGATCATTATCCAGACCGAGCTGGCAAGGTGATGGCGACGATCCGGTCGATCCGCGGCGGCCGCGACAATGATCCCGATTTCCACAGCCGGATGCGCGGGTCTGGTCCGTGGGCCGACCTGATGCACGACCGGTTCGAGCAAGCGGTGCGGCGCCGTGGATTGCCGCAGGCGCGCTTCAACCTGCGCTGCGACCTGTTCGAGGCACCGCCGGGGGATCAGCTGCGGCTGATATGAAGGGAGTTGATTAGATGTCCCGATCTTCCCGAGCAAGCGGAAGAATTATTGCGAGGGAAGCCAAGCATCTGTTCACGCCTAAGTGTTCTTCGGCTGCGCTCGGCCTAGTCCCTCGACTTCGCTCGAGGAGATCGGTTTAGAGAACTTAAATTTTTCGACCAACGACAGTGACTTCGGCTCTTTCTATGAGTAGCCGCACGGCATGTTCAAGCTTACCCTTCCCGCCGCCGCCTTTGCCCTCCTCGCCGCCTCCCCAACCCCAGCGCGGCAAATCCCCGACCCCGCCAGCGTGGCCACACTGCGAGACGATGCGCTGGCCAATGACCATTATGCGTGGGACCTGGTTGAGGGGCTGACGACAGAGGTCGGGCAGCGGCTCGCAGGGACCGAGGCGGAAGCGCGGGCGCGGGACTGGGCGGTGCGGAACCTCAAGGCGCTGGGTTTCTCGAACGTCCATGTCGAACCCTTCACCATGCCCGTGTGGACTCGCGGCGCCGAAAGCGCGGAGGTCATCGCCCCCTACCCGCAGAAAATGGTCGTCGCCGCACTCGGTAATAGCGCGTCGACCGGCCCTAGCGGCATTACCGGCCAGATCGCCTATTTCGCTAGCGTCGAAACACTCGCCGCCGCCCCCGATGCGACGGTGCGCGGCAAGATCGTGTTTATCGACCATCACATGGCACCGACCCAGGACGGCTCCGGCTATGGCCAATTCGGCGCGCCGCGCCGCCAGGGGCCGACGATCGCGTCGAAGAAGGGCGCGATCGGAATCGTCGTCCGCTCGATCGGTACCGACCATCACCGCAACCCGCACACCGGCGTGCAGGACTTCGCCGACGGCGCAACGCCGATCCCGGCCGGGGCGCTGACTGTGCCCGACAGCGAGCAGCTGATCCGCATCCTCACGCGCGGCCAGCCCGTAACCATGCATCTGACGCTGGTCAGCGAGCATCATGACGGCACGTCGGGCAATGTCGTCGCCGACCTGCCCGGCCGCGACCCATCGCTGCCGATGCTGCTGGTCGGCGGCCACCTCGACAGCTGGGACCAGGGCACCGGTGCGGTCGACGACGGCGCGGGCGTCGCCATCGCTACCGCTGCCGCCAAGCGGATCATGGCCGCCGGGCATCCGCTGCGCACCGTCCGCATCGTCTGGTTCGGCGCGGAGGAGCCCGGCACGTTCGGCGCGGCGGCCTTCGCCAAGGCGCACGGCGCGGACAAGTTCGCCGCCATGGCCGAAAGCGACTTTGGTGCGGACCGCGTGTGGAAGGTCGACACCCGCCTCGGCGCGGGCCGTAAGGTTGAGGAAGACGCGTTGTTCGCCGCGCTCGCCCCGCTCGGTATCCTCAAAGGTGTGACCGACAAGGCCGGGGGCAGCGACCTCGACGCGCTGGTCGACGCGGGCGCACCGGTGATCGCGCTGCGTCAGGACGGAACGCGCTATTTCGACTGGCACCACACCCCCGACGACACGCTCGACAAGATCGACAAGGACCAGCTACGGCAGAATGTCGCGGCATGGACGGCGATGCTGGCGGTCCTGTCGGGCGGCATGACGGAGCCGAAACGGCCCGTCCGGCGTTGATGCGCCAAACCAAGGAGACGACCATGCGATCCCTGACCCTTTCCCTCAGCATTCCGCTCGCGCTGCTGTCGGCGTGCGAAGTGAAAAAGGATGCTGCCAACGACACGTCGACGATCACCGTCTCGGGCGACGCGGCCAAGAATGGCACCGCGTCGGCGCTCGACGGGCTGAGCAACACGATGGACCGCGCCGCCAACAAGGTCGACGAGGTTAGCAACAGCGCGAGCGGCGTCCGCACCGGCCTCAGCAATCTCACCGCCAGCGCCGACAAGTTCGGCAAATCGGTCGGCAATGCTGCCGACAGCCTGGGCGACGCGGTCGACGGCAAGCACCGGGTCGCGGTGACGACCGACAAGTCGACGACAACCACGACGACCGAGAAGAAGTAGCGCGGACGCCAATCACGCGCTAAGCGCCCTCCCGTCGGGGAGTGGCGCAGCCTGGTAGCGCATCTGCTTTGGGAGCAGAGGGTCGCAGGTTCGAATCCTGTCTCCCCGACCATTTTTTCCCTTGTAAAATGTACCGTTTTGCGCCAGTTGGCAACAGCCCAGCGATCTCTGTGTATACGTGGTGTATACATCTCACATAACGAGGGTCGACCGACCAAGAACCTGAAACTGACTTAAGATGCGGCTCCGGCGCGGAATAGTTGCGAGGCGAGGGTAAGATCGGCGCTTCGTGCGCCTTCATCAGTGCCTGCTAACACGAGCATCCATGCCGCGGCGGCCAACCGACTCCGTCGCGTCTGCGGATCATTGAACGGGTCGGTCCACGGTTCGTCAGCAGTTACAGCTTCCACCGCTATCATCGCTGCCTGGTGAACAAGGTCAGCTGTTAGCGTGATACGATCTGGCTGAGCGCCTAGCTCCCACTTCCAACAAGCAGCGGCCGCCCTTTCAGCCGCCACTGCGGCCTCCATGAGGGAACGACCCGTGCTATCGAGTGCATCCCACCAGTAAACGAAAACATGAGGCGAAATTCCAATCAAGTCCTTCACAGTGCTCGCCAAAGCCCGACGTTCATGCCGCAGGTCGCGGAATGCTAACGGCCGCGGTCGTAGGCAAACATGACGGCTGGCCCGGCGAAGGATTTTTCGTTCTCGCGCGATCGTTGGGGCGGCGCGGAACTGAGGAGGAAATTTGGACAGCAGAGTTCCAGAAGCTGCAGGGAGTGTACGGCTAAAGATTAGCGCGTCGAAGGCAGACTTCAGGGCTCCGAAGGTTCGCGTTTACACGATGAATTACACGAGCGATCGAGCTCTCGGAAACCCGCGGAGAGATCTAGCTCGCGCGGCGGTTACGTCGGCCGCTTTCTCGTCGCGACCATCTTTGCGATCTCCGTCAACAGCGGACCGACTCCGATGCAAGTTCGCATACCGGAACGATTACACGGTCTTCCTTGGGCGCGGATCCGATGTAAGCGCCAATGTCGCCGAGGCAGAGGGTCGTATCACATCGAACTGCGACACTCAGGCCATCGCCGCCGCGTAGAATAGCTCCGCGGCGCAATCCAAGTCGCGATCGATGCCTTCCTCGTCGATGCCGGCCAGCAGAACGAACCACGCGGCGTAGGCAAGCCGGGCCCGGCGCGTCACCGGGTCCGAGCAGCTGCCGTCCCAAGGCTCATCGGTAACGACAGACTCGATCGCAATGCTTGCAGACGCCTTCGCCGCAGCGGCCGTGCGGGTCACCACTGCGTCGTCACCACCGGCCTCCCAGGCTCGGCATGCCGCCGCTCCAGCCATCGATGCGGCGGCGGCCAGGTTTAATGCCGAGGTGGTGCCGCGAGGTAGGGGTGTGTCGGTCGCAAGCGCACGTTCCAAGGTGCTGTTTTTCATACGAAAATGAAAACACGCCGAGATAATTTGCGTCAAGATTCGAATGGGCCAGTAACGCTATCGCTGTCTGACGGCCTGACACCCTGACACCGACGAAGGAGGGTTATCGATTAGGTGGTGAAGAGGCCGAGAGTACGAGAAACGTTTTTTTGGAAAGCGGCGGCGCGGGTGTCAGGAACGTCAGAAGAGTCGTGGTGTTGCTGGCCTGTATGGGGCCACCGTTCAACAAAAGCCTCCGTCCGGTACTGGATCAGGGGCCGATGGCCTTCATAGTAAGATGTTTTCGGAGCAACGGCCCTCGCCTGCCATTTCATACGGCTTGCCGCACGCTGCTATTCAACGGCCACTTCAACCTTCACGCATTACATTTCGCTAAAACTTTGTCCCGTGTAAATATCGCCTTGCCCAACTGATCGTTGAAGGTAAGCTTATGAACGCTTTGACCGAAGCCTCTGGCCCGTCTCGTCTCTATGCCCTCAACGAGGTGCTCGTCGATCACGCGCTTCCCGACCAGATTAAGGATTTTAGCGAAGACGATCGGAAAGAAGCGGCGGCATTTGTCGCAGCCACAGCGCGGCGCCGGGCTCAGGGGGCGACCGTTATTCGACTAGAGTCTGGAGGCGGAGAAGTCGGCAGGCGACAGATGCGTCTCTGCATTGTCACTGACGACATGCCTTTTCTAGTCGACTCGATCGTCGCCGCCATCGCCGCCAAGAACTTGATTATTCACCGCCTGCTTCACCCGGTAGTCGACGCTGAACGAAGCGCGGACGGCGATCTACTTTCCGTTGAACCAAGGTGTACCGCCGCCGAAGGTCGCGAATCAATCATATACATCGAGGTCGACCGACTCGGTGCAAGCGCCCGTCGCGATCTTACCGCCGAGCTGTACGATATATTGGATGACGTTCGCGCTTCGGTCCGCGACTGGGATAGGCTGCGTACCAAAATGCACGGTGATGCCGAGCAACTCGCCGACAGCGAGCGAACAGCGTTGCTTCATTGGTTCGCAGACGGCGCCATGACCCTGCTCGGCTATCAGGTCCACCGGCCGGGAGAGCCGCCCTCCGACTCGCTTGGATTGCTCAGCTCATCGGACCAGCCGATCTGGGGCGAGCATGGAACCCCGCTCCTCATTCGCTATTTCGAGCAGGGTGGTGACGTGCCGCTGATCGCGAAGGCTGATCACCTTTCTACGGTGCACCGCCGCGTCCCATTGGATATAATCATCCTGCCCCTCCGCAAAGACGAGCGGATCACCGGCGTAGGGGTCCATGCCTGCGTGTGGAGTAGCAAGGCGCTCAAGGCGCCGGCGGATGAGGTCCCGGTGCTGAGGCGCCGCCTGGGCCGGTTCGAGCATATATTCGGCTTCGATCCGCACGGCCATACTGGCAAGGCTCTGCGCGACGCATTCGAGTCGCTGCCCCGCGACCTGCTCGTCAGTCTGGACGTCGAGGAGGTGAAGCAGCTTACGCTTACCGCCATGTCGCTCTCCGATCGACCGCGGCCGACCCTGGTGCTGCTGCGAAGCATCGTCAAATCCAGGTTGTTTGCTTTTGTCTGGTTGCCGCGCGACGATCTGTCGACGCAGCGCCGCCTCGCCATCGGTGAAAAGCTTGCGACGGCTGCCGAGGGCAGGATTTCAAGCTGGTCGGTCGAGCCCGGCCCAGGGGATCTTTCGCTGATCCGCTACACGCTCAATGTGAGTCCTGCCACACCAACGCCCGATGTCGCGGCGCTCGACGACTGGCTCCATGAATTGGTGCGCGGCTGGAAGCCGGGCGTCGAGGAAGCGCTTCGCGCTCTTGTGGGCGCCAGCCGCGCAACTCGCCTCACTATCAATCATGTCGACGACTTCCCTGAACCCTATCGAGCGCGCACCTGCCCCGCAGAAGCCGCTCAAGACGTCTTGCGTCTTTGTGATCTCGACGCCGAGGACCGCAACACCCGCTTCTATCGTGAGCGCAGCAACGAGAATTGTCAGCTCCACCTAAAGACCTACCGCCTGGGCGGAGTAATTCCACTTTCCGAGGCAGTGCCCGTGTTCGAGAATTTTGGATTCAGGGTGATCGAGGAACAGCCGACTCTGCTTGAGGGCCGAAAGCTAGGTCACATCCATGATTTCACGCTGGAGCTGTCCGGTGGCGGCGACGCCGCCGAGATAATGGCCCGGGCAAGCCAGATCGAAGGCGCTATCGCGGCAGTGCTTGAAAACAAGGCTGAGGATGACGCTTTTAATCAGCTCATCGTCGGCGTCGGGCTTGACCCGAGCGATGTTATGTTGCTCCGTGCCTGGTTCCGCTATCTTCGCCAGACCAGCGTTGCTTATTCACTGACCACCGTCGTCGAGGCCTTGCGGCGTTCGCCCGGCGTTTCCCGCGGGATGCTCGCGCTGTTCCACGCCCAACACGATCCGACGAGAGGGGACACGCGCGGTGAGGATGTTATCGCTGCGAATCGTGCGATTAGCGATGGTCTTGCCCAAGTCTCCGCCATCGACGAAGACCGGATCCTGCGCCTGTTCCATGCCGTTATCGACGCCACAGTGCGGACAAACGCCTTTGCCGAAGCGGGAAAGTTGGCGCTGGCGTTTAAGCTCGACTCAAGCCTCGTCCCCAACTTGCCGGCGCCGGTGCCGTGGCGCGAAGTCTGGGTCTATTCGCCGCGGGTCGAGGGAATTCATCTTCGCGGCGGATCGGTGGCGCGCGGCGGACTGCGCTGGTCCGATCGGCGCGACGATTTCCGAACAGAAGTCCTGGGACTGTTGAAAGCACAGGTCGTCAAGAACGCGGTTATCGTCCCGACCGGAGCGAAGGGCGGCTTCTATGCTAAACAATTGCCTCCCGCGGGCGACCGCGAAGCTTGGCTGAAGGAAGGGACCGAATCGTATCGCACCTTCATTCGGGCCCTGCTCTCAGTTACAGACAACATCGTTCAAAATATGGTGGTGCACCCGAACGGCGTTACTATTCGCGACGGCGACGATCCCTATTTCGTTGTCGCTGCGGATAAGGGCACTGCGAGCTTTTCGGACGTCGCCAACGCGATCGCGCTCGAACGTAGTTTCTGGCTCGGCGACGCCTTCGCTAGCGGCGGGTCGAACGGTTATGACCACAAGGCGATGGGGATTACCGCCAGGGGTGCGTGGATCTCAGTGCAACGTCACTTCCTCGAACTGGGGGTCGATGTTCAAAGCCAATCGATTAGGGTCGTCGGCTGTGGTGATATGTCGGGCGACGTTTTTGGCAACGGGATGCTTTTGTCGAAGGCGATCAAGCTGGTCGCGGCATTCGACCACCGCCACATCTTCCTCGATCCGACGCCGGACCCGGAAGCAAGCTGGGACGAACGCAACCGGCTGTTCAGCCTGCCACGATCGAGTTGGGACGACTATGACAAGTCGCTCATCTCCGCGGGAGGCGGGGTTTTCCCGCGTACGCAGAAATCAATCCCGCTCACACCGGAGATCCGGGCCGTGCTCGATCTGGAGACCGAGACGATTGATCCTTCGGGCCTGATTGGCGCGATCCTCCGCGCTCCGGTCGACCTCATCTGGTTCGGCGGCATCGGCACCTACATCAAGGCCCGGAGCGAGAATCACATCGAGGTGGGCGATCCCGGCAACGACGTGCTGCGAGTCAATGCCGCCGAGCTGCGCGCCAAGGCTATCGGCGAGGGCGCGAACCTCGCCATAACGCAGGCCGGCCGCATCGAATTCGCGTTGCGCGGCGGCCGGATCAACACCGACTTCATCGACAACAGCGCCGGCGTCGACTGCTCGGACAACGAGGTCAACATCAAGATTCCGCTTAACCGCGAAATGGCCGAGGGACGATTGTCGCAAGAGGATCGCAACCAGCTGCTCGCGGACATGACCACGGCCGTCAGCGACATCGTCCTCGAAGACAACCGTCTCCAGACGCTGGCGCTGTCGATTGCCGAGCGGCGCGGTGCCGCCGCGCTCCCCCCGTTGATCCGCGCGCTCGAAATTCTCGAGGAGAGCGGTCGCCTCAACCGCGAGGTCGAGGGTCTTGAAAGCAATGAGGAACTGCTGCGGCGCGCCCAGGATAATCGCGGCCTGACCCGTCCGGAACTGGCGGTGCTCCTGTCCACCACAAAGTTGGCGCTGCAGGATGCCATCGAGGCAAGCGCGCTGACCCAAGACCCCAGTCTCGACCATGAGTTGTGCGAAGCTTTTCCGAAGCAGATGCAGGAACGGCACGCCGACGCGATCCTGCAGCACCGCCTTCGCCGCCAGATTATTGCCACGAAGATCGCCAACCGCCTCGTCAACCGGCTGGGTATCGTAGCGCCCTTCTCGCTGATCGAAGAGGAAGGCGCATCCCTCAGTCAGGCCGCAGCCGCGTTCGTCGCGGCGGAGCAGCTGTTCGGCATGGACGCGCTGTGGCGTGACCTCGATACACTGGCGGCTCCGGAAGAGGTCCGCCTCGAACTGTTCGACCAGGCTTCCAATGGCCTCCAGCTCGATATCGCCGGCATTCTTCGTTCTACGTCGCCGGCGGCCAAGCTTGGCGAGATGGTCGAGAATTTAGCGGCCGGTCTCGCGGCGCTGAACGGCGTCCAGGATGATCTGCTCCGCACGGGGCACAGCGCCGCAGTCGACGAAGCGGTCAGTGAGCAGATCTGCAGCGAGATGGCGGCGCTACGCCAGCGCCTGGTCCAGATCGGCGCCCCGCCCGATATCGCCGATCGCATCGCCCGGCTATTCGAACTTGGTGGAGCTGTTGGCATCGCCGCGCTCGGGCGCAAGCTGGGCGTCGACGTGATTGCGCTCAGCAACGCTTATACCACGCTCGGCCAGACGCTCGGCCTCCACTGGGCCCAGACGGCCGCCAGCCGGTTTGCCGCGCGCGACCAATGGGAACGTTTACTCATTTCTAGCCTCGGCCGAGATTTCGTGCAGCTCCGTCTCGACTTTTTCGAACGGCGCGCAAGCCGCGATCCGAAGGCGGCGGTAGACCAGTGGGTCGCAGCACACGGATCCCGGATCGAGCAGTTCCGGCGAACGGTGGACCGCGCCCGTTCATCGGCCGTCACCACGATCGCGATGCTAGGTGAGATCGCGATCCAGGCGCGCGTATTGCTGGGGCGCTAGAGCATTTCCCGGTGGGATAGAGTCGCGGGGGATTGAACGAACGCGCTGACGCGGGACTGGCGTAGCTACTGGCTGGAATGGTCTCCTGATGGGAAGGTTTGGACGATACAACGTGAGCGCCGCCGCCCATGTAGCGCGCTGGCAGGCGTTTTGGAATGCCAGGGCGTCGCTGATCCATGGCAGGCACCACCGCCGGGGACCGGCCTGGCACAAACGCAAGCGCCGGCAAGCGTGCGCCTGCTAGCAAATGCGGCTTGTCAGAAGCCAAGCCGAGGTATATCTTACCTCAGTCTTACCTTAGGAGGCGAATGTGGGCGTACAGGACCGGATCACCACGGTGATCTCGACAAAGGGCCAGGTCATTTTGCCCAAGACGATACGCGACCAGCGCCACTGGCCTGCCGGGACCCGGCTGACGGTCGAGGATACGCCCGACGGGGTGCTGCTCAAGGCAATGCCTGCCTTTCCTGAAACCACAATCGATGCAGTCTTCGGCTCGATGCAGCATAGCGGACGCGGGTTGTCGCTCGAAGACATGGACGCGGCAATCGCCAGGGAAGCGAAGCGCCGTGCGCGCGATTGATACCAATGTCATCGTGCGCGTCCTGACCGCCGATGATGCGAAGCAAGCAAAGGCAGCGCGCCGCGTAATCGAAGCGGGCGATATTTTCATCGGAACGACGGTTGTGCTCGAGACCGAATGGGTGCTGCGGGCCGGTTATGGATTTGGTGCCGAGCAGATAGCCGCCGGTCTGCGCGGTATGTTCGGCCTGGCCGGCGTCACAGTCGAAGAAACCGTCCAAACGGCGCACGCTCTCGACTGGATGAGCCAGGGCATGGACTTTGCCGATGCGCTCCATCTCGCACGGTCCAGCCATTGCAGCGCATTTGTATCGTTCGATCGCAAACTGGCAAAACGCGCCCAGGGTATGGCAGCGATTCTGGTCGAGATTCCCTGATCCCCTCGCCAACTTGAGGACCAGGTCGGACTCAAAATCTACCGGATAACCACGATCTGCGCGCCAACGGCGTCGGCGATCACGCGCCATTGCTTGTCGGCGTGCCCCTTCTGTGCATCGACCGATGTGGGGTTTTACGAGCATGTGTAGCCGCGACGCCTGCGTCCTTCACCGGCGACCTGGCCAACCTGACTGTCCGGGTGCATCTCGACAAGACCTCATCAATCAACTAAAAGCCGCAGATATGGCTATGGCGGTGGGGATGAGCGCCGAGCAGACTCTCCTGTATGCGGAAGCGGCTGAAGCCGCCTCCATTGCCGAGCGGCAACTCATCGATCTCCAGACTCCGATGCGGCTTCTCGGGCAGCGGCTGCGCGAATGGGATCCGCCGCTCGTTCTAACCTGTGCAAGGGGGAGCTCCGATCACGCCGCGACCTATGCGAAATACCTGATCGAGATCCGCGCCCTTACCCCCGTCGCCTCTTACGCTCCCTCGATTTCCTCGCTCTACGCGACCCCGTGGCGCAAGCTCGGGGGCGCTCTCTTCCTCGCCATTTCGCAATCGGGCCGGAGCCCCGACGTCGTCATCTCGGCCCGCGCGGCAAGAGAGGCCGGGGCGTTGGTGGTAGCCATAGTCAATGACCTGGACTCGCCGCTTGCGCAGGTGGCCGAGGTCGCGATTCCCATGCTCGCCGGTCCCGAGCGGAGCGTTGCCGCGACGAAATCTTTCATCGCGTCGCTCGTTGCCATCCTTTGCCTAGTGGCCGCCTGGACAGATGACGAGGATCTCCACGGCGCACTGGCCGGAATTCCGCAGGTTCTCCGGCGCGCCTGGAGCCTTGACTGGTCGCCGACTGTGACGGCCCTGACCGGAGCGAACGG
>NZ_JANMWY010000209.1:0-1514 GCF_031380695.1 Sphingomonas sp.
TTAGCGTAGCGGCCCCCTGCTTCCTTCAGCGGGGGGCCGTTTCGTGTCCGGCGACCCCCCCGGCCGGATCGCCTGTCGCCAGCGGATGGGCTACCGGTTGCCCATGAGTAAAGCGCGCATCCTGGTCGACGCCGACGCCTGCCCGGTCAAGGAGGAGATCTACAAGGTCGCCTATCGCCGCAACGTCGCGGTGGTGGTGGTCAGCAACGCCCGCATCCGCATCCCCGAGCAGGCGCTGATCGAGCGGGTCGTGGTCAGCGACGGCTTCGACGCGGCGGACGACTGGATCGCGGAAACGGCGGGCCCGCGCGACGTGGTGGTGACGGCCGACATCCTCCTCGCCGAGCGTTGCCTGAAGGCCCGAGCGGCGGTGATCGGGCCGACCGGCAGGCCGTTCACGAGCGGATCGATCGGCAGCGCGGTGGCGGTGCGGGCGATCATGGCCGACCTGCGCGTCGGCGGCGGCGCCATCGGCGGACCGGCGCCGTTCACCAAGGCCGACCGCTCGCGCTTCCTCCAGGCGCTCGACGAGGCGCTGGTGCGGGCCGAGCGGTCGCCGGGATAGCGGCAGCGCGGCGGCCAAAGTTCACGAAAGTTCACACGCTATCGGGGTTCGGGACAGCGGCCTTGCCGGGCACGGCGCAGGCCAAAGTTCACGAAAGTTCACACCCTATCGACGTTTTGCCTTCTTACGCCTGCCATGGCCGTCGAGATATTTCATATAGGCGTCGGCCTTGGCATGGGTCTCGTCTATATAGCTACAGCTAGGGGCGGCAGCCGCGCGCTTGGCCTCGGCCAGCCGGGCCTCGAACTCGTGATCGACCGGTTCGGGCGCGCGTCTGAGCTCGCTGCCATCCTGCACATTAAGGTGAGCGAGCTGGCCGTCGAGCAAGTGGGCGCATTCGAGCGCGACATCGGCGTCGTCGGGACTCATCAGCGCAAGCGGATCGACCGGCTGGACCGGGGCGAGGGCGGGCAGCGCGTCGGCCACGGGCGGCAGCGATCGCGCCACCGCCGGTTCGGCCCGGTCGCGATTGAGGTCGCCGTAGCGATCGGGGAAATGCTTGCGCAGGAGGAACATCATCAGCGCGTCGCTGCGCCGGTGGCGGATGCCGACCCGGGCGCCGTCGCGATCATAGACCGGCTCGCTGGCGCCGTTCAGCGCGCGCTCGAACGCCTCGTCGACCAGCACGTGCGCCGCCTGCTGGATGGCCGCGTCCCAGGCGGCGGCGAAGGCGGCGCCGTCGGACGAGCGGCGCAGCGTGTAGGCGCTGCTCGGCGACATGCCGACCTCATCCGCCGCGCCGCGCACGCTGCCGCTATCGGCGAGATAGCCGATGAAGGCGCGCTGGCGCTGCGGCGTCCAGCCATCGACGCGCGGTTTGCGCAGCACCGGCACCCAGTCATAGTGGGCGGGGTCATAACCGTGTGCGTCGAGTGCGGGCGCGTCGGTGGTGACGATCGCCGAGGGGTCGGCTCCGGTTTCGGCGGCGGACGACGGGGCGGAGACGGGC
>NZ_JANMWY010000232.1:0-2835 GCF_031380695.1 Sphingomonas sp.
GTCGAAGTCACCCGGCGAGACCGGGGCGCGAAACTCGCCCGGCTCGCGGCAGCCGGCGACTCCGCAGCGATCGGCGGCGCCTTCGATGCGGCCGTGGAATTTCTGGGGCTTCTCGCTGCGTGACGCCATGACCAGTGCGGACTCGTGCTTCCTCGATTGCAAACCCGCTCTATATAGGAGCGATGGACGCCTTCGCTACCGTTCCCGCCCTGGGCCAAGTGGCCACCGAGATGCGCGCGCGGCTCGACGCGGCGCTTTCACCCACCGCCCTGACCCTGATCGACGAAAGCGCGCATCATGCGGGCCATGCCGGGCACGACGGGCGGGGCGAATCGCACTTCGCGCTGGAGATCGAAAGCGCGGCGTTCGCGGGCAAGGCCCGTGTCGCGCGGCAGCGGCTGGTGTACGCCGCGCTGGGCGAGTTGATGCAGGAGCGGGTCCACGCCCTGACGATCAGGGCGCGAGCGCCGGGGGAGTAGGATGATCGAAACGATCATCACCCCCGTAACGCATGACCTGGGGGCGTTCAAGGTGCGGCGGTCGCTGCCTGCCAAAACGCGGACGATGGTCGGGCCGTTCATCTTCGTCGACCAGTTCGGGCCGGCGCGGCTGGGGCCGGGCGAGGGGATGGACGTGCGGCCGCATCCGCACATCAACCTCGCCACGGTGACGTACCTGTTCGAGGGCACGATCGACCATCGCGATTCGCTCGGCTCGTTCCAGACGATCGCACCGGGGGCGATCAATTTGATGACGGCGGGCAAGGGCATCGTCCATTCGGAGCGATCGCCGGCCGATACGCGCGCGGCCGGGCCGGGATTCTACGGGATGCAGACGTGGCTGGCGCTGCCCGACGGCAAGGAGGAGATCGACCCGGCGTTCGAGCATGTCGCGGGCGCGGGCCTGCCGCTGGTCGAGGGTGAGGGGGTGCGCGCGCGGGTGCTGATGGGCAGCCTGTGGGGCGTCAGCGCGGCGACAACCTGTCATTCGCCGACCATCTATGCCGACCTGGTGCTGCAGGCCGGGGCGAGCGTGGCGATCGAGGCCGAAGCGGACGAGCGGGCGCTGCTGGTGACCGAGGGGCAGGCGAGCATCGACGGCGAGGCGGTGACGTTGTTCGACCTGGTGATCCTGGCGCCGGGGCATCGCGCGGTGCTGACGGCGGAGAGCGCGAGCCGGGCGATGCTGCTGGGAGGCGGGGCATTTGCGACGCCGCGCCATGTCTTCTGGAATTTCGTCAGTTCGTCGCGGGAGCGGATCCAGCAGGCCAAGGAGGATTGGCGCGGAGGCAGGTTCCCGACAGTGCCGGGGGACGAGGCCGAGTATATCCCGCTGCCCGAGGTACCGCTGACGGTGAGTTATCCATGACCGAATTTCGCAAGATCGCGCTGCCGACGGGGGTTACGCTCAATGTCGCGCTCGCCGGGGCGGAGGATGCGCCGCCGGTAATCCTGTTGCACGGTTTTCCGGAGTCGCACCGGACGTGGCGCGACATGGTTCCGCTGCTGGCGGACCGGTTTCGGCTGGTGATGCCGGACCAGCGCGGGTTCGGCGGGTCGGATGCGCCGGCGGACGTGGCCGATTATCGTGCCGACAAGGTGATCGCCGACCTGTTCGCGCTGGCCGATGCGCTGGGGATCGGGAATTTCATGCTGGTCGGGCACGACTGGGGCGGGGCAATTGCGTGGGGCGCGGCAATCAAGGCGGATCCCAGGATCGAGCGGCTGGCGATCATCAACGCGCCGCACCCGGTCATTTTCCAGAAGAGCCTGATCGCCGACACGGCCCAGCGCACGGCGTCGCAATATATGAACCGTTTTCGCGACCCGGGGTTCGAGACGTTCGTCGCGGGGATGGGCATTCCGGCGTATTTCGACCGGACTTTCCAAGCGCGGATTCCGGCGGGGGCGATCAGCGCCGAGGAACGCGAGGGCTATATCGGCGAATGGAGCCGGCCGGGGACGCTGACGGGCATGCTCAACTGGTATCGCGCGTCGCCGATCATCGTGCCCGAACCGGAGGCGGACGCGGCGATGCCGGCGTGGGTCGACGCGCCCTTTCCCAAGATCCATATCCCGACCTGCGTCATCTGGGGGATGGACGACACGGCACTGTTGCCGCTGCAGCTCGACGGGCTCGACGCGTTCGTCGATGACCTGACGATCGTGAAGCTGCCGGGGGTCGGCCATTTCGCGCCGTGGCTGGCGCCGGGGCCGGTGGCGGAGGCGCTCGGGGCCTTCCTGTCGGCGTAATCGGTCGCTAAGCGCCCCGCATGACCCGTTCCCAATCGCGCTCCGCCGCCCGGCTCGCCGCCGTGCAGGCGCTCTATCAGCTGGAAATGGAGGGCAGCGCGGTCGCGCCGCTGCTCCACCAGTTCCACGAACATCGCCTGGGCGCGACGATCGAAGGGGCGACCTATGCCGAGGCCGAGCAGAGCTTCTTCGACGATGTTGTCAAGGGTGTGGATGCCAGGCGAAGCGAGATCGATGCGCTGATCGGCGAGAAGCTGGCGAAGGGCTGGAACCTCGACCGCCTCGACCGGCCGATGCGGGCGATTTTGCGGGCCGGGACGTACGAACTGATCGCGCGGCCCGACGTGCCGGTGGCGAGCGTGATCACCGAATATGTCGATGTCGCGCATGCCTTTTATGACAAGAAGGAAAGCGGCTTCGTGAACGGGCTGCTCGACGCGGTCGCGAGGGGCGCGCGGGGGTGAAGTTCGCGGCATGACCGGCGAATTGGAGTTCATTGCCGCGTTGCGGGCGCTGGCGACGCCGGCGGAGGCGCGCGGGTTTGATGATGACGTCGCGCTGCTCGGCGATCTGGTGCTGACTC
>NZ_JANMWY010000242.1:0-8383 GCF_031380695.1 Sphingomonas sp.
CCAGTTGGCCTCGGATTATCGAGGGTGAAGCCGGGCCAGCGCGATCCCGGCGAGGTTCTGAGTGCGTTTCACGTGGCGGATGCGCAGCGGGGCGAACGACGGTGCCAACGCCTCCAGCGCCCGCAAATGCCGGACGGACGCTCGCCTGCATTTCAACCTGCCGTTCGCCTGACCGACCACGACCAGCGAGTCGCCGAGAAACAGCGGGTTCCCCAGCTCCAACTCACAGGCGACTTCGACCGCGCAGATCAGCGCCAGCCATTCGGCATCCAGACTCGTTCCGGGTCCGAGGTCGCGCTGGAGACGGCAGCGTCCCCTGACCACCACTGCGGTCTCCATCCCGACCGGGCCCGAACGACAACCCCCGTCGAAATAGACCTTTACGCCGGCCGGCATTGCCATTCCCCGGGGAGCAGGCCGTTGATCGCCCAGTCGCCGATGCTCCACCGCACCAGCCGCAACGTCGGGTGACCGATGGCGGCGGTCATGCGGCGCACCTGGCGGTTGCGTCCTTCGCATATCGTCAGCCTGATCCAGCAATCGGGAATGTTCTGGCGGACGCGGATCGGCGGATCGCGCGGCCACAGGGACGGATCGGCGATCCGTTCGGCCTTGGCTGGGCGAGTAAGACTATCCTTGAGCGACACGCCGCCCCGCAGCGCGGCCAACGCATTCTCGCCCGCTTCGCCTTCTACCTGCACGAGATAGGTTTTTGGCATCTTGTGCTTGGGATCGGCGATCCGCGCCTGCAGTCGGCCGTCATTAGTCAGCAACAGCAACCCCTCGCTGTCGAGGTCGAGCCGCCCCGCCGGATAGACGCCCGGCATATCGATGAAATGCGACAGCGTCGCCCGCGTCGATCCCGCAGTGTCGCGATCGGTGAATTGGCTGAGCACACCGTAGGGCTTGTTGAACAAGACCAGCGTCATTCGGCCAACCGCGCCCCGACGCTGTGCGCCACCGCCTCGGCGACCTTGATGCCATCGACCGCCGCCGACAGGATACCGCCGGCATAGCCCGCCCCCTCGCCCGCCGGGAACAGCCCGGCGGTGTTGAGGCTCTGGAAATCGTCGCCGCGGGTGAAGCGCACAGGGGACGAGGTCCGCGTCTCGACCCCGGTCATGACGACGTCGGGATGGTCATATCCAGCAATCTGGCGTCCGAATACCGGGATCGCCTCACGCATCGCCGCGACCGCATAGTCGGGCAGGCAGGACGCAAGGTCGGTCGGTGTCACGCCCGGGCGATAGGAAGGGACCACGCTGCCCAGCGCCACCGACGGGCGGCCCGCCATGAAATCCCCGACCCGTTGCGCGGGTGCCTTGTAGCTCGACCCGCCGGCGACAAAGGCGAGCGATTCCCAATGGCGCTGGAAGGCGATGCCGGCGAGCGGATCGCCGGGATAGTCGCGCGCCGGGTCGATGCCGACGACGAAGCCCGAATTGGCGTTGCGCTCGTTGCGCGAATATTGGCTCATGCCATTGGTGGCCACGCGCCCCTCTTCGGACGTGGCCGCGACCACCGTCCCGCCCGGGCACATGCAGAAGCTGTAGACCGTGCGCCCGTTCCGGCAGTGGTGCGAGATATGATATTCGGCCGCGCCCAATATGGGATTGCCGGCATCAACCCCGAACCGGGATCGGTCGATCCACGATTGTGGATGCTCGATGCGCACGCCGATCGAGAAGGGCTTGGCCTCGACATGCACGCCTGCCGCGTGGAGCATTTCGAATGTGTCGCGCGCGCTGTGCCCGACCGCCAGCACGACTTGGTCGGCCTCGAGATAATCGCCGCCATGGAGGTGAAGCCCGCGCACCTGCCGCGCGCCGTCGCCATCGGTCGCGATGTCGATCTCGTCGACCCGCGTGCCGAAGCGATACTCGCCGCCCAGCCCCTCGATCGTCGCGCGCAGGCTTTCGACCATCGTCACCAGCCGGAACGTGCCGATGTGCGGATGGGCCTCGGTCAATATCTCGGGCGGTGCCCCGGCCTTGACGAATTCGGTCAGCACCTTGCGGTCGAGATGGCGACTGTCCTTGATCCGGCTGTAGAGCTTGCCGTCGGAAAAGGTGCCGGCGCCGCCCTCGCCGAACTGGACGTTGGATTCGGGGTTCAGCACGCCGCGCCGCCACAGGCCCCACGTATCCTTGGTCCGCTCGCGCACCACCTTGCCGCGGTCGAGGATGATCGGGCGAAACCCCATCTGCGCCAGGATCAGCCCGGCGAACAGCCCGCACGGCCCCGCGCCAACGACGACGGGACGTTTTGTGCCCGCCGGGGCCTGCGCGACGAATTTATAGCTGGTGTTCGGCGTCGGCTGGACGTTGCGATCCTTGCGAAAGCGCGCCAACACCGCGCCCTCGTCCGTCACATTCACGTCGATCGAATAGACCAGCTGGATATTGCCATTGTCGCGCGCATCGTGCGCCCGCCGCGCGACGACGTGGCGCACCAGTTCGCGCGGGCTGATGCGCAACCGCTTGCAGACCGCGGCGGGCAGCGCCTCGGGCGCATGGTGCAGCGGCAGCGTCAGTTCGGTCAGGCGAAGCATCATGCCCCCTAGCCCGCAGTCGCCGGTTCGCCAATCGCACTAGGTTGACGATCAACGCCACTTCCGACCGCCTTCAACGCGCCAGCCGCCTTTTCAGTCCTGCGATTGCGACTGCGACTGGCTCCCGCCGCCCGACTGGCGCTGGCGCTGGCTTTGCGACCAGCGATTGGCCTCGGTGACCGACACCTCGACCGTCATCGTCTCGTCTCCGCCGCCGCGCCGCGCCCCGACCAGCGGTGCCGCCTCGCCATAATCGAGCCCCGCCGCCAGCCGGACATAGGCATCGTCGGCACAAATCCCGTTGGCCGGATCGAACGCCACCCAGCCTAGGTCGGCGACGAACGCCTCGCTCCACGCATGGCTCGCCGATTGTACAGCCAGCCCGTCGCGACGGAACAAATGCCCCGACACATAACGCGCCGGAATGCCCGCCAGCCGCGCCGCGGTGACGAAGATATGGGCAAAATCCTGGCACACCCCGCGCTTTGCTTCGAACGCCGCTGCGGCCGGAGTCGCCGCCGACGTACTGGCAGTGTCGAAAATGATCTGCTCGTACAGCGCGCCGTTGATGCGGTGGAGCAGGTCGAGCGATTTCGGCTCACCCTTGGCAGCCTCGGCCGCGAACGCCCGCAGCGCCGCGTCTGGCTGGGTCAGTTCGGTTGCGCGTAGGAACACTGCCGGAGGCAGGTCGGCGGGCAGGCCCTGGACCACGCCCGCGCTCTGCTCGGTAATCAACCGACCCGTTGCGGTAATTGCCAGCTCGGTCACCGGCGCGTTGACGTAAAGCATGTGGACGATGTTGCCGTACCCGTCCCGGCTCTCGCGCAACCGCGCATCGCAATCGACGTCGATGCGCCATTCCAACACCGTCTGCGACAGGCAGCTTTGCGGCGTCAGGCGCAGTGCCTGGATGATGTCGGTCACCGGCCGGCTGAAGCGATAGCGCGTGCAATGGTGGACGGCGAGCCGCATCAGGGGAACCGGAACTGCTGCGAGATGGCCGCGTCGAGGCGGTTATTCTCGGCAATGTAGGCGCGCAGGAATTCGTGCAGTCCGTCGCTGAACACCGCCTCGATATTATTCTCGATCAGCCGCGAATGACGCAACCGCGCCTGGCGGTCGGCCTCGCCCTGCCGCCCGGTGCGCCCGCCGATATCGGCCAGCAGGTCGACCACTTCCGACGAGGCACCGACGATCGAGCGCGGCAATTCGTCGCGGAACACCAGCATGTCGGCGACCAGCCACGGCTTGAGCGCTGCCTGGTACAGTAGGCGATAGGCATTGCGCGCCGACACCGTCTCGAGGATGGCGGTCCACTGGTCGCGGTCGAGCGCGCCGCCGATCTTTTCGCTTTTCGGCAGCAGCAGATAATATTTCACGTCCAGCAGCCGCGCCGTATTGTCGCCCCGCTCGATTGCCGAGCCCAGCCGCATGAACCAGAACGCCTCGTGCCGCAGCATCCGCACCAGCGCCCCCTCGAACCCGCGGCTGTTGGCCTTCAAACTGTCGATCAGGCTGAGCGTCGTCTGCACCCCGCCCGGGCTGGTGCGGTCGCGGATGTCGAGCCACGCGCGGTTGATCGCTTCCCATACTTCGGCGGTGAGCGCGTTGCGCGCCGAGCGGGCATTGTCGCGCGCCTTCGACAGGGTCGAGCGCACCGAATTGGGATTGTCGTCGTCGAGCGCCAGCGTGCGGCAGACGTTGAATGCGGTCGCCCCTTGGGTCGTCGCCTCGCCTGGCGGCGGGCCGCGCCCGACCACCGCCAGCGCGCTGACCCACGCCGCGCGGGCCGCGTCCACACCATAGGACAGCGAGCTCAGCCGCAGCGTCGCTTCCATCAGCCGCGTGGTGAATTCGGCGCGCTCCATGTAGCGCCCGATCCAGTAGAGGTTAGCCGCCGTACGGGAGAGCATGCTGCGCCTCCTCGGGCTTGGACCCGACCAGGATCAGGCTGTCCTTGGTCCCGCCGCCCTGGCTCGAATTGACCACCAGCGACCCTTCGTCGAGCGCCACCCGCGTCAGCCCCCCCGGAACGATCGTTACCTGGTCCGCCCCGCTCAGCACGAACGGACGAAAATCGACGTGGCGCGGGGCGAGACCCTTGGCGGTCAGCGTCGGGACGGTCGACAGCGCCAGCGTCGGCTGGGCGATGTAGCGCGCCGGTTCGGCGATCAACACGGCGCGGAACTCCGCGACCTCTGCCTTGCTCGCGGTCGGCCCGACCAGCATCCCATATCCGCCCGATCCGTCGACCAGCTTGACCACCAGCTGGTCGAGATGGTCGAGCGTATAGGCCAGCGCCTCGGGCTCGCGGCAGCGGAACGTCTCGACATTGGGCAGCAACGCATCCTCGCCCATATAATAGCGCACGATCTCCGGCATGAAGCTGTAGATCGCCTTGTCGTCGGCGATCCCGGTGCCGGGCGCATTGACGATCGTGACATTGCCGGCGCGATAAGCGGCCATCAGCCCCGGCACGCCCAGCCCGCTGTGCGGATTGAACACGAGCGGATCGAGATAGGCGTCGTCGACCCGGCGATAGATGACGTCGACCCGCACCCGCCCCTCGATCGTCCGCATCCAGACAAGGTCGTCGGACACCTCGAGGTCGCGCCCCTCGACCAGCTCGATACCCATCGAATCGGCCAGGAAACTATGTTCGTAGAAGGCGCTGTTGTAATGGCCGGGGGTCAGCAGCACGCACACCGGGTCATGCGCCCCGCGCGGCGCGACCGAGAACAGCGTGTCGCGCAAGAGGTCGGGATAGACGTCGATCGGCTGGACCGCGAGCTTGGCGAATAGTTCGGGGCACAGCCGCAGCATCGCCTCCCTGTTTTCCAGCATGTAGGACACGCCCGACGGGGTCCGCGCATTATCCTCCAGCACGAAAAACTCGTCCGGCCCGGTGCGGACGATGTCGATCCCGCAGATGTGCGTGTAGATGCCGTGCGGCGGCACCGCGCCCGCCGCCGGGATGCAAAATTGCGGGTTGGACAGCACTACATCGGCCGGCACGATGCCGTCGTTGAGAATGTGACGGGGGCCATAGACGTCGGCGACGAAGGCGTTGAGCGCACGCACCCGCTGCTCCAGCCCAGCCGACAGCCGCTGCCACTCGTCGGCGGCGAAGATGCGGGGGACGATGTCGAACGGGATGATCCGCTCGCCGGCCTGCTCGTCCCCATAGACTTTGAAGGTGATGCCCAGGCTGCGGAAGGCGGCTTCGGCGGCGGACTGGCGGCGGGTCAGTTCAGCGGTCGGCGTGTCCTTGACCCATGCTCCCAGCGCTTCGAAGCCAGGGCGGGCGACGGTCCCGCCGCCGCCCCCCCAAAGCTCGTCGAACGCCGCCCCGATCGCCATCAAACCCCCGTGATCAACCCGGCGCGCGTAACGGTGCCGAAAGTGACAATGGTCGAGAGGCCATTTTGTTCGATTGGCGCGTTCATGCGAGGCACCGCGAACGCAGCAGGGCTTCCTCTTCCGGCGGCCGCCCGCGAAAGGCGATGAAGCTGTCGAGCGGATCGCGCGAATCCCCCCGCGCCAGCACCTCGCGCCGCAGCTTGCCGGCGAGCTCGGCATCGAACAGGTCGCCGCGTTCGGTGAACGCCGCGAACACATCGGCGTCGAGCACTTCGGACCACAGGTAGCTGTAGTAAGCACTGGCATAGCCGCCGTCGAAAACATGGGTGAAGGTGGCCAACCGGTGCCGCATCCCGATCGCCGAGGGCATGTCGAGCGCGGCCAGCGTCGCGGCCTCGAACGCCGCAATGTCGCCCGGCGGCGGCAGCGTGCGGTGCAGCGCCAAATCGACCAGCGCCGAGGCGAGGAACTCGACGGTTGCGAAGCCATGCCCGAACTGCTCGGCCCGCTCGACCGCCGCAGCCAGCGAGGCCGGCACGCCGAACCCGGCGAGCGCTTCGGGCGAGGCCACCCAATGCTCCATCAGCTTGCTTGGAAATTCGACGAAGTCGCGCGCCACTGCGGTCCCGGCGAGGCTCGGGTAAGTCACGTCCGACAGCAAGGCATGGAGCGCATGGCCGAATTCGTGAAACAGCGTCCGCGCCTCGTCGAGCGACAGGAGCGCCTCGTCGTTGCTGGCCCCGGCGAAATTGGCGACGGCATAGACGATCGGCAGCACCGGTCCGTCCATGCTCTCCTGTACGCGCAGGCTGCCCATCCACGCCCCGCCATGCTTTTCGGCGCGCGCCAGATAATCGGTGTAGAGAAGCCCCACGTCCGCGCCACTCGCGTCACTCACCCCCCAGGCGGCGACGTCGCGCTGATAGACGCTGACGTCGCTGCGCCGCGTAAACTGCAAGCCATAGAGCCGACCGGCGGCGGCGAAGGCAGCGGCGCGGACCTTCTCCAGGCTCAAATGCGCCCGGATCGCTCCGGCATCATAGGCATAGCGCTCGCGCCTGATGCGGTCGGCGAAATAACGCCAGTCCCACGCTTCCAGCGCAAACCCGCCGCCGTCGCGGTCGACCAGCGCCTGCAATTCCGCCTGCTCGCGCCGCGCCTGGACCAGCCCCGGTCGCCACACCCGGTCCATCAGCCCGGCCGCAGCATCGGGCGTCCGCGCCATCGAATCCTCGAGTGCGTAATCGGCAAAACTGGCATAACCCAGCATCGCCGCCCGCTCCTGCCGCAGCGCGACGATCTCGGCGATCAGCGGCAGATTGCCGTGCGCGCCCGACTGGCACCGCCCGGTAAACCCGCGCCACACCGCCTCGCGCGTCGCCCGGTCGTCGGCAAAGGTCAGCAGCCCCTCGTAAACCCCGCGATCGAGCACGAAGACAAACTGCTCCGCCAGCCCGCGATCCGCCGCGCGTTTCGCCGCTCCGCTCAATAGGTCGGCCGGAATGCCCCCCACCTGCGCTTGGCTGATCGTCACTTCGGCCGCATTGGTCGCGGCCAGCACATGCTGCCCGAACGCCACCCCCAGCGCCGCCAGCCGCTCGTCGATCGCCGCCAGTCGATGCTGCTGCGCCGTGTCGAGGTTGGCCCCGCCGGCAACGAACCCCTTGTAGCTATTGTCGACCAGCCGCGCCTGCTCGGGCGTCAGCGCCGTGCGCTCCGCCCACACCGCCTTGACCCGCGCGAACAGCGCCGCGTCATGGCTCTGCTCGCTGCCGAACGCGGTCAGTTTCGCCGACACCTCGGCCTCGATAGCGTGGATTGCCTCGTCTGCCTCGGCCGACGACAGCATCCAGAAGACCCGCTTGACCCGCGCCAGCCGCGCCCCCGACCGCTCATAGGCCGCGATCGTGTTGGCGAAGGTCGGTGCAGCGGCGGTGCCGGTGATCGCCGCCACTTCCGCCCGGGCTTCACCAATCGCCGCGTCGAGCGCCGGCAGGAAATCCGCCGCCGTGAACGACGCGAAATCGGGCGTACCGAGCGGACCCGACCAGTCGGCCAGCAGCGGGTTCGCCTCAGCCAATTGTTTCGACCACGTCGGTATGCACGGTGAAGCCGGTCAGGATCGCCGATCCGAACGCCGTCGTCAGCGCGCAATCGGTCGCGTCGCGGCCCCGCGCCATCAGGATGCGGCCAATGCGTGGCTTGTTGTGACGTGCGTCGACAGTGATCCACTCACCGCCCAGATAGACGTCGAACCACGCCGAGAAGTCCATCGCGCTATCCGACGACACGCCGATGTCGCCGAGGAAGCCGGTGCAATAACGCGCCGGGATGTTCATGCAGCGGCACAAGGTGATCGCCAGATGGGCATAGTCGCGGCACACCCCGCGTCCCTCCTGATGGGCTTCCCACGCGGTCTTGGTCGGCCGGGCATAATGATAGCCGAACTCGATATGCTTGTGGGCGTAATTC
>NZ_JANMWY010000259.1:0-13176 GCF_031380695.1 Sphingomonas sp.
CTCGAAGGGGATCGCCGGGGTGCCGCGCGCAAGCCTGGTGGTGATCGCGGCGACCCTGCCGCTGTTCCACATCCCCGAGGCGGGGCTGCTGCTGATCCTGGCGGTCGACCATTTCCTCGACATGGGGCGGAGCGCGACCAACGTCGTCGGCAATGCCGTGGCCTCGGTCGCGGTCGCCAAATGGGAAGGCGCGCTCGACCCCGAACTTAGCCCGGACATCGACGCCAAGCCCGCCCCATCGCACAAGCCGCCGCCCCCGCCTGGAAGTGAGAAGAGGGCCTAGGCTTGGACAGACCAGATTACGGCGGCCGCCGGGAAGGCGACTTCACTCCCGTTGAAATGGCGCTCTATCACCGCCCGCATCCGCTGCACTGCCTGGTCGCGCCCGGATTCGTCGAGGTCGCGCAGGATTAGCGACGCCGGGCCGATGGCACACAGCAACGACAAGGCCTCGTCGACCGCCCCCGCGCCGCTTCCGGCGACGTAGCGGAACTGGAACGATTGCCGGGTCGCGCCGGTCCAACCGGCGGAGTCCAGGATCGACCGCGCATAGTCCGGATCCGCGAAGGCGAACCCGCTCGGCTCGTGCCCCGGAGGATCGACCTGACTTCCTGCCGCCGCCGACGTGAGTTCGGACGCCCACGCGTTGGCGAGCCAGTCCTCGAAACAGGAGAAAATCAGCGATGCACCTGGGCTGGCTGACTGTCGAAAGGTTCGGAAGGCGGCAGGTGGATCGTCAAAAAACATCACGCCGTGGCGCGAGAAAAACAGGTCGAATGGTCCTTCGCGACCGGCAACGTCTTCCGCATCGCCGAGCATCGTTGTTGCGGCGGTGCCGACGAGCCGCTTCTCGGCAATCTGTACGAGTGACGGCGACAGGTCGCAGGCGACAATCGCCGCATCGGGACGGGCTATGGCCAGCGACAGGCTGGTCGATCCGGCACCGCAGCCGATGTCCAAGGCGCGAAACGGTGCCGCTGGTGCAGCCGCGAGAATGGCTGGATCGAGATGTTCGGCGACTCCGGCCAGCCCACGGTCGAGTTGTAACCAGCGTTCGGCCCAGACGTCGCCGCTACTGGTCGCCCATTGTGGTGGATTGGGCAAAGTCGAAACCTAGACCGGCTGATCGATAGAGCGCGGTGGCTCGCTGAAGAAGCGCGGGCCGGCTTCGGTGATGTGGAAGCAATCCTCGAGCCGGATGCCGAACTTGCCGGGGATGTAGATGCCCGGCTCGTCGGAGAAGCACATCCCGACGTCGAGCTTGGTCATTTCGCCATGAACTAGGTTTACCGGCTCGTGGCCTTCCATGCCGATGCCGTGCCCGGTGCGATGTGACAGTCCCGGCAGCTTGTAGCCGGGGCCATAGCCCCAACTGGTGTAGGCGGCGCGGACGGCGTCGTCGACGCTCCCGGCTGGCGCACCGACTTTCGCTGCAGCATTCGCGATCTGCTGGCCGCGCGCGACCTGGTCCCACACCTTGCGCTGGTCCGGCGTGGGGTCGGCGCCCCACACGAAGCTGCGAGAAATGTCCGATTGATAGCCATGCACCGCGCAGCCACAGTCGAACAAGATGTTCGATCCGCGCGCGACGATTTGCGGCTTGTGGCTGCCGTGCGGATAGGCGGTCGCCTCCCCGACCAGCACCAGCCCGCCGTCATAGGCACCGCCCATCGCGCGCGTCGTGGCGCCGATCATCGCGTCGAGATCATCGCGGGTCATCCCGGCCTTCACCAGCGGCGCGACGTGGCGGAAGGCGGCGACGGTGATGTCGGACGCGGCCTGCATGCACGCCAGTTCGGCGACGGTCTTGTGCATGCGGCAACCGCGCACCACCGAATTGGCGCTGACGATGCGGGCGACCGGGAGATGTAGGCGGAGGCGATCGACGATGAAATAGCGGTTGGTTTCCTCGATTCCGATCGGCTCGCCGGCGAGGCCGCGCTCGCGCAGGAAGTCGGCGACCAGCTTGAGCGGCTCCTCATCCTCGTTCCAGGTGCGGATCTCGGCCGGAATGGCGAGGCTTTCGGCGATCGACGGGCGTTCGAAGAAGGGCGTGACGACGATCGGGTCGCCGTGGACCGGGATGACCGCCGCGGTCAGCCGCTCCGACCGCCACCACTGCACGCCGGTGAAATAGTCGAGGCTGGCCCCCGGCTCGACGACGATCGCGCCGATGCCGTGGCGCTGCATCAGCGCGCGGGCGGTGGCGAGGCGGGCGAGGCGTTCGGGCTGGCCGATCGGCAGTGGCAGCGGGATTGGGGACAGTGTTACAGTGTCGGCGACGGCGGCGCGCGCGGGCTGGTTCAGGCCCGCGAGCGCGGTGCCGCCGGTGATGGTCGTCCCGGCAAGCATCGATCGGCGTGACATCGTTCGCATGGCGGTTTCCATTCCGATCGCCCGACCCAATATGTTGCAACTGCGAAGCCAACCGGCGTAGAGGCTCGCGATGCTCGTTTCCCACTCCTCCGCCGCGACGGCAAGCCGTCTCGGTCGCCGCGAAAGCGTGATCCTGCTCGCGGCGCTGATGGCGCTCAACGCGATCGGCATTGACGCGATGCTCCCCGCGTTGCCGGCGATCGGCCAGAGCCTGGGCGTGACCGAGGAGAATCAGCGGCAGTTGATTATAGTCAGCTACATGCTGGGGTTCGGGTTCGGACAGATGCTGTGGGGACCGATCGCCGACCGCTATGGGCGGCGGCCGATCATGGCGATCGGTGTCTCGCTGTTCATCGCGTTCAGCCTGGTCTGTGCCGCAGCACCCAGCTTCACGGTCCTGATCGCGGCGCGCGTGGCGATGGGCGCGGCGTCGGCCTCGACTCGGGTGCTGGTCACCGCGATCGTTCGCGACCTGTTCAAGGGCGAGGCGATGGCCCGGGTGATGAGCCTGGTGTTCATGGTGTTCATGGTCGTCCCGATCGTCGCCCCGTCGTTCGGACAGGCGGTGCTGGGGTTCGCGCCGTGGCCGATGATCTTTGTCCTGCTCGCTGTCTACGCGGCCGCTATTTTGGCGTGGGGGATGGTGCGACTACCGGAGACGCTCCATCCCGAATATCGTCGGTCGCTGGAGTTGGCGTCGATCGTCGACGCGGTCCGCCATGTCGTCGGCGATCGGCTGGCGGTCGGCTATACCCTTGCGACCGCGACACTTTCGGGTGCGCTCGTCGCCTATATCGCGTCGATCCAGCAGATCGTCGCCGATGTCTTCCAGGCGCCGTCGATGCTGCCGCTGGTCTTCGCCGGAGTCGCGACGCCGATGCTGCTGGCCGCGTTCACGAACAGCAGGATCGTCGAACACTTCGGGCTGCGCCGGGTCGGCCATGCCGGACTGATCGGCTTTTGCGCTATCGCCGTTCTCCACTGGATCGTTGCCGAGCGCGGCCAGGAGACACTGCTGCTGTTCATGCTACTGCAGGGACTGCTAATGATCAGCTTTGCCCTGTGCGCATCCAATTTTTCGACCCTGGCGATGACCAATATGGGCGAGATTGCGGGAACCGCCGCGTCGGTCCAGGGCGTCGCGAGCACTATCGGCGGCGCGCTGATCGGACTCGTCATCGGCCAGGCCTTCGACGGAACGATCCACCCGTTTCTGGTGGGCATCCTATTGTGCGGCGGCGTGGCGCTGCTGCTCGTGCTCGTCACCGAGCGCGGCCAGCTGTTGCAACCACTCGCCGCAACAGCCGACCAGTTCAGCTAGTCCTCGTCGGGCTCCGACCCAGTCATCAGCGCCTCGCCGACCTCATCCTTCTTGCCGCGCACGGCATTTTCGATGCGCGCGGCGATGTCTGGGTTCTCGACAAGGTAGGTCTTGGAATTCTCGCGGCCCTGACCGATGCGGATCGAATCGTAGCTGAACCAGGCGCCCGACTTCTCGACGATTCCGGCCTTGACGCCAAGGTCAAGGATTTCGCCGACCTTGGAGATGCCCTGGCCGTACATGATGTCGAACTCGACCTGCTTGAACGGCGGGGCGACCTTGTTCTTGACGACCTTCACCCGGGTGGTGTTGCCGACGATGTCGTCGCGATCCTTGATCTGTCCCGTGCGGCGGATGTCGAGCCGGACCGAAGCGTAGAATTTGAGCGCATTGCCGCCGGTCGTGGTTTCGGGATTGCCGTACATCACGCCGATCTTCATGCGCAGCTGGTTGATGAAGATGACGATGCACTTGGAGCGGCTGATCGATCCGGTCAGCTTGCGCAATGACTGGCTCATCAGGCGCGCCTGGAGGCCGACATGGCTGTCGCCCATCTCGCCCTCGATCTCGGCCCGTGGAACCAGCGCGGCGACCGAGTCGATTACAAGAACGTCGATCGCGTTCGAGCGGACCAGCGTATCAACGATTTCGAGCGCCTGCTCTCCAGTATCGGGCTGCGACACGATTAGGTTGTCGATATCGACACCTAGTTTCTTGGCATAGGACGGGTCGAGCGCATGTTCGGCGTCGACGAAAGCGGCGGTCCCGCCGACCTTCTGCGCTTCGGCGATGACATGCAGTGCAAGCGTCGTCTTGCCCGAGCTTTCCGGGCCATAAACCTCGATCACGCGGCCGCGCGGTAGGCCACCGACGCCGAGCGCGATGTCGAGCCCGAGGCTGCCAGTCGAGACGGTCTCGATCTCGACCAGTTCGCGGCTACCCAGCTTCATCGCGGAACCCTTGCCGAACGCGCGATCGATCTGCGCGAGGGCGGCTTCCAATGCCTTTTCCCGGTCCGTGCTCACTTTTTCTCCACCCGCTACGACTTTCAAATTGGCTGCCATGGTCCCTGTTCCTTCGTCAATATGGCCGTCCGAGCGGTTCGGCGATGTGACATACGTACATCATCTGTTCCTGTAGAACAAGTCAGGAACATAGGGTGCGTGATTAGTGTTATTGAGTGCCCAAACGGGCGGCCGTGACCGTGGAAAAAACGCTTTCATCCGGGGGCCTTCCCGAACAGGGGGCCGAGCAGTGATGATCCTAACAGGGCGACCCGCGCATCGCTAGCGAAACCCGAACGGAGGCTTCAAAGTTGACACAAGTTCACACGGTATCGGGGTTTGAACGCGATAAAAGGGCAAGAAGCCGGTACTCGGCAGACGTCAGTGATGCTTTCCTTCCGCAACCAATCGCGATCGCGGTCCGTCGAAACGATGGCGGCGAGTCGGCAGAGGCTGACACAGGTCGGGGGCTGTAGGACAGAAAAAAGAGGGTTTGCGTGATTTGCGACGTGCGAGGCTACCAATCGCCAATTGGGAAGGGGGCAGCAGTCGCATGCTGCCCCCTCGCCCTCGCGCTTAAACGCGCTTCTTCAGTTCGTCCCTGATCTCGCGCAAGGCGATGAGTTCGTCAGTCGGGGCTACGACTTCAGCTTCTGCGGCCGGCATCACGCGGGTTGCCGCCTTGACCATCAGATAGATGATGTAGGCGAGGATAATGAAGCTGACTGCCGCAGTGATAAACGCCCCCCAGCCAAGCACCGGCAGCCCGGCAGTCTTCAGCCCGGCATAGGTCATCGGCCCGTGATAGGTGGCCGGGATCGGCTTCAACAGCAGGTAATGGCTCGAGAAATCGATACCGCCGAAGACCGCGCCGATGACCGGCATGATGATGTCCTCGGTCAGGCTGGTCACGATCTTGGCGAAGGCTGCGCCGATGATCACTGCGACGGCGAGATCGAGCACGTTACCCTTGGCGATAAATTCGCGAAATCCACTCATGATGATCCCTCCCTGGTTCAGGGTTGGCCCATACAATTGATTGCAGCGCTCGGCCATCGCAGACAAAATGTCGGCATCACGCGTTCGGACAGGAGGCTGCGTCCACTCGATGGACACACATCGGAAACAAAGTGCAAGACGCGCAGCGACCTGCCACGCTCCGTTCAAATTCAAACACAGTCACGCATCGAACAGGAGACCTGCCTTGCCCGCTCTCGACGACTGCTCGCTCGATCAGCTATTCCGCAACGCCCGCAGCTATAATCGCTTCACCGATGCCCCGGTCACCGACGCCGATTTGGCTGCGATCTGGGAAGTGATGAAATATGGTCCGACCTCGGCCAACTGCCTGCCGGCGCGGATCGTTTGGGCGCGCAGCACTGAGGCCAGGGAGCAACTCGCCGGACTGGCCTCGGCAGCCAATGGCAAGAAGATCATGTCGGCACCGGTGACCGCAATCATCGGGATGGACATGGCATTTTACGAGTTGCTGCCCGAACTGTTCCCGCACGCCGATGCGAAGAGCTGGTTCACCGGCAACGACGCCATGATCGCGGTGACGGCGATGCGCAACAGCTCGCTGCAGGGGGCCTATCTAATGCTGGCGGCGCGGGCGCTGGGCTTCGATACCGGGCCGATGTCTGGGTTCGACAATGCGGGTGTCGACGCGGCGTTCTTCGACGGCACCACGATCAAGAGCAATTTCATCTGCACGCTTGGCCGTGGCGATCCGGCGAGCGTGTTCGAGCGACTACCGCGGCCAGCATTCGGGCGGTTCAATTCGGTGGTCTAGCGGTCAGGCCGCGGTAGGTCGATGGCCCTGCCCCGCGTGCAGGATCTGCTGTTGGCCATCCTCGATCAGGAAGATCGTGCCCTGCGGTGCGTCTGCGGCGACGACGGTGTCGCGGAACGGTTCGCCGCCGGCCAGGAGGCCGCGCAGGACGCGCAGAGTCTGGCCGTGGCTGATCAGCAGGATATCGCGGTTCGGGTCGAGCGCGGCGAGCCATTCGCCCAGCCGCGCGGCGATCTGGACATAGGTCTCGCCTCCCGGCGCGGTGACGGTGAACAGACGGCGCTGGCGGTCCAGAATTTCGCCCTGTTCTGCGACGATGTCGGCGTAGCGCCGCCCCTGCCATTTACCGACGTCGATCTCCAGCAGGCATGGGTCGGTGCGGATGTCGAAATAGTCGCGGCCGAGGTGTTCAGCGACGATCCCGACCGTCTGCAGCGTGCGGCCGGAGGGCGAGGACCACAGGTCGAGCGGCTCGGCGGGATCGATCAGCGCCGCAAGCGCCAAGCCCATCGCCTCGGCCTGGGCGATGCCGGTGCGGGTGAGCGGGGTGTGGCCCATCTGGCCCTGCATTCGCGCGTTCGCGTTGTAGACCGTCTCGGCATGGCGGGCGATGAAGAAGCGCAGGGTGAAGCAAGCGCCCGGGACTAACCCGCGAGCGCGTCCATGATCGCCGGGGTGACACGGTCGATGGTGTAGGGCTTGTCGATCATCGGTACCTGCGCGAACTCGGCCGGGGGCGGATCGACATGGCCGCCCGAGGCGATGACGAACGGGATGCCGCGCGCGCGCATCTCGCTGGCGACCGGCCAGATATTTTCGCCCTTGAGGTTGACGTCGAGGATGGCGAGATCGAACCCGCCGGCGTCGACCGCGTCGCGTGCTTCGCTGACCGTCTCGCAAATCCCCTTGACCTTATGGCCGAGCGAATCGAGAAAATCCTCCAGCATCATCGCGATGAGAGGCTCGTCCTCGACGATCAGGATGATGTGCTGCTTGGTCACAAGAGATTGCAATAGCGACGGAAACGGGCGGCGCAAGAAAGTTTATTTCGCGGCCAGAACCTTCCGTGCCGCCTCGGCAAGCTCCTGCACGGAAAAAGGTTTTGGCAGAAAAGCGACATTGTCGATGTCGATCGACTTGCGCAATTGCTCCTCGGCATAGCCCGACATGAACAGGATCGGCAGTGTTGGACGCGACTTGCGGGCGATGCGGACCATGGTCGGCCCGTCCATCAGCGGCATGACGACATCGCTGATCAGCAGGACGATCGGTTCGCCCCTGTCGAGCACTTCGAGCGCCTCTTCACCGTTGGCGGCAGTCAGCACCGTGTAGCCGTGGCGGGTCAGCGCGCGCTCGGCGACGGTACGGACCATTGGCTCGTCCTCGACCAGCAGGACGGTGCCGGTGCCCCACAGCTCGCCGTCCTTGGGCTTGGCAACGGCCTTGGTGCGGGCGGGTTTTTCGGCCGCGTGGACAGGAAGGTAGATGGTGAAGCGAGTCCCCTTTCCGACCGCCGAGTCGGCAAAGATGAATCCGCCCGACTGTTTGACGATGCCGTAAACGGTCGACAGGCCGAGGCCGGTGCCCTTGCCGACCTCCTTGGTAGTGAAGAATGGCTCGAACACCTTGCCGAGGATCGCCGGCGGGATGCCGGTGCCTGTGTCGTCGAGCGAGAAGGCGGAGTAATCGGCGACAGGAAGGATGTCGCTGCCGAGTTCGGCAACCTGGTCGGCGCGAACGGGATAGGTCTGGATGGTGAGGATGCCGCCGCCCTTCTCGAGCATGGCGTCGCGGGCGTTGACGGCGAGGTTGACGATGACCTGCTCGAGCTGGCCGGGGTCGGCGCGGACGGCGCCGAGGTCACGGCCATGCTTGAGGACCAGCTCGACCGTCTCGCCGAGCAGGCGTTTGAGCAGGTGCGAGACTTCCGAGACGACGTCGGGCAGCTGCAGGATCTGCGGGCGCAGCGTCTGCTGGCGCGAGAAGGCGAGCAGCTGACGCGTCAGGCCGGCGGCGCGGTTCGAGTTGCTGCGAATCTGCTGAATGTCGTCGTAGTCGCTATCGCCAGGAGTATGGCGCATCAGCATCAGGTCGCAGTGGCCGATGATCGCGGTCAGGATATTGTTGAAGTCGTGCGCGACACCGCCGGCAAGCTGGCCGACCGCCTGCATCTTGGTCGCCTGCGCGACCTGGCGCTTGAGCTTGGCCTCCTCGCTATTGTCCTTGAGCAGGAGGAGCACGGCGGCGTCGCCCAGCCCACGCAGGCCGGCGATGGTCATTGCCACCGGCTCGGCGGTCTGGTGGGCGAGGCGCACGGCGAGATCGCCCGACATCGCTGGGCCGCGCGCGTTACGGCGGACGGCATCGGCAACCGCGCCCTTGTCCTCCTTGACCACGAGGTCGCTGGGGTAGGAGGGCAGCTCGTCGCCGGTCAGGCCGCCGGCGGTGCGGAACGCCTTGTTGCCGGTGATGAAGCGACCGTCGCGGTCGACCAGCGCGAGGCCGACGGGGAGCACGTCGAGCAGCGCCTGAAGGTTGGCACCGCCGCCGCCCCCGCTGGTGGTCTGGATTTGCTGGCGGTCGAACAGCAGGACAGTGCCCGTGCCATCGTCGCTGTCGGGATCGAGCGGGACGTGGACGAGCTGGAGCAGGGTGCCATTCTCGCCCTCTGCACGCAGGCGGACGTGACCCGAATCGACCGGCTCGACGAGGTCGGTGAGGCGGGGTGCCTCGCCGCTGTCGCTGCTGCCCAGTGCGCGGTCGACGAACGGGCGGTTGCTGGCGTGGAGGCGGCCGTCACGATCGACCAGCGCGGCGAGCACGCCGGCGACCGCCAAGCTCTCCCCCATAGCGCCAGCGATGCGGCGGGCGGCGACAGTCTGCCGGTCGGGCGCGGCGTGTTTGGGAAAGCGCCACAGCAGCATATCGCCGCGTGCGCCGGCGCGACCAATTTCGACCGGCGAATGCTCGTCGAGGCTAAGCGTAGCCGCGCCGTCGCGCCAGGCGCGGCCGCGCGCTTCGTCGAGCGCGGCGCGGCCGGCGTCGTCGCTGCCCAGATCCAGCGGAGTCGCGGCGTCGGCAAAGCGCGCCTGGAAGGCGGCATTGGCGACTAGGAGCCGACCGTCGCCGTCGGTCAGCGCGGCGGCTTCGCTGAGCAGGGCGAGCGTTGCGCCGACCAACGGCAAGTCGGGAACGGCGACCGCCGGGGCATCCGGAATTCGCGCCGTGTGCCGCTCGATGACGAACAGCGCGACTAGCATGGCGACGAAGCCGGCGAAGAAGAGCAGCGCGAACCCGCTCGCCCCGACCGCCCAAAATAGCAGCGCGCCACTTGCCGCCGCCGCCGCGACCAGCGCCGGGATCAGCCAGCGCGGCCCGCCATCGAACGGGCCTTGGTCGAGCAGATGCGCGTCAAGCGGGGCGAGCTGGCGGTGTTGCACCCCTTACCAGATACGCACCCGTTTCTTTGGCGCAAGGTAAAGCTTCTGACCGGGCTTCGCGCCGAATGCCGGAACCCACGGATCGAGGTTGCGGACGATGTCGCTGCGCTGCTCCGACGGGGCATGCGGATCGGTCAGCAGGCGCTGGCGCAGATTGGCCTCGCGATAGTTGCGCCGCCAGACCTGCGCCCAGCCGAGATAGAAGCGCTGGTCACCGGTCGTGCCATCGATGATCGGCGCCTTCTTGCCGCCGAGCGAGCGATGATAGGCGTCATAGGCGGCGTTGAGCCCGGCGAGGTCGGCGCTGTTTTCGCCCAGCGTCAGCGCGCCCTTGACGTGCATTCCGGGCAAGGGCTCGTAAGCGTCATATTGAGCGACGAGGTTGGCGCTGAGCCGTTTGAAGGCGGCGATGTCGGCGTCGGTCCACCACTGAGTCAGCTTGCCGTGCGCGTCGAACTTCGAGCCCTGATCGTCGAAATGATGGCTCATCTCGTGGCCGATGACCGCGCCGATGCCGCCATAGTTGATCGCCGGGTCGGCCTTGGGATCGAAGAACGGCGGCTGGAGGATCGCCGCCGGGAAGGTAATCGCAACCAGCGTCGGGTTGGCTTGGGCGTTGACCGTCATGGGGGTCATACCCCACTCCCAGCGGTAGATCGGCTTGCCGAGCTTCGCGCGGTTAAAGTCATGGTCCCACTGATTGGCGCGCAGATTATTGCCGAAGGCGTCGCCGCCGACGATATCGAGTGCACCATAGTCGCGCCACTGCGACGGATAGCCGATGCGCGGGGTAAAGGCGGCCAGCTTGGCCTGCGCCTTGATTTTGGTTGGCGGGGCCATCCAGTCGAGATTTGAAATGCGGTCGTGCATCGCGGCGATGATGTTGACGACGAGCTTGTCGGCCGCCGCCTTGGTCGCGGGCGGGAAATATTTGGCGACATAGACTTTGGAGACGTCGTCGGTCAGCGCGCCGTTGGTGAAGCCAACCGCACGTTGCCAGCGCGGCTCCTGCTGCGGGGTGCCCGACAGGACGGTACCGTGGAACGCGAACTGCTCTTGGTCGAACGCTCTGGGCAGGACATCGGCAAACCCGTCGAGTGAGCGGGTGAGCAACTGATCCTTGAGCACCCGCAGCGGGGTCGCGCCGACCAGCGCGGCGATGCCGGTGATGGCGCTGGGCTGCGCTACGATAACCGCATCGACCGGCAGGCCGTCGGCCTTGAACCAGCCAGCGAAATCGAAACCGGGGGCGGTCCGCTGAAGATCGGTTAGCGCCATGCGGTTATATCGCTTGTCGGCGTCGCGGCTGTCGATACGGGTCCAGCTGACCTTGGCGATGCCGGTCTCGAACTCGACCAGGGCTTGGGCGCGAGCGGCGGCGTCGGGCTGGTTGGCGAGGGTCAGCATGTTCGCGATATGCTTGACGTAAGCAGTCTTGGTTTCGACCAGTTTCGGGTCGACGCTGAGGTAATAGTCGCGGTCGGGCATCCCGAGGCCGGCCTGGTAGAGATCGACGGCGTAGACGTCGGGGTTCTTGTCATCCTGACTGACGCCGCTGCCGAACGGGCCGCCGACGCCGTTGCGGGAGGCTTCGGCGAGCAGGGCGGCATAGCCGTCCTTCGACGACAGCGCTTCAACCCGGGCGAGCCATGGCTTGATCGGAGCGAGGCCCTTGGCTTCGATCGCGGCAGTATCGAGATACGTCGCATAGGCGCGACCGATCTTCGACGAAGGGTCCTTGGACGCGGTATCCAGCAGTTCGTGGGTGCGTGAGTCGGACAAGTCCTGGAGCATGTTGAACGAGCCGTAATTGGACTTGTCAGCCGGGATCGGAGTGGCCTTGGCCCACTTGCCGTTGACGTGGCCGTAGAAATCGTCGCCCGGGGCAATGGCGGGGTCCATTCCGGCGGCATCGAAACCGTAGCTGCCGATCTGGGCGCGGCTCTTGTGGGATGGAGAGGCGGTGGCGGCGCGCGGCATCTTGGCCATTGCGGCAACCGTGCCGCTGCCCGCGAGGATGGTCGTGGCGGCAAGCGCGAGGACGAACCGGGTCATGCGTGAAACTCCAAGGATTTCAGGATAATCCCTGGCAACTAGACATGTTCCGCCGATCGCGCGCGCACGCTCGACCAACGGCAAGGCTAGATCGACGAACGGTGGCGAGCGATCCGGCGAACAGTCCGGCGGGCGCGATATTTGCTGGTGACCCAGCGCCGCCAGAAAAAGGCGCTGGCGACATAACCGATCGCCGCCGCGCTGACCGAGATGGTCAGGATGCCGAGCGCCAGCGGGCCGGACTCGCGCTTCACGAGGAACAGGAATTTAGCCAGTTCGCCGGATACTTGTGCGGCAGCCGCAGCATCGATGTTGGCCCCCCGGCTGAGTTCCCAGCGCCCGATCTGGAGCGCCAGCCAATACATCGGCGGGATGGTCAGCGGGTTGACCACCAGCGTTGTCGCGGCGGCGATGGCGATATTGGCGCGGGCCGGCACCGCCAGTAGCGCGGCGACGACGGTGTGCATGAACGGGATGATGACGCCAACGCCTAGCCCGAGCGCGACCGCGCGCGGCACCGAGCGGTGGTTCATATGCCACAGATTGGGTCGAGTGATCTGCTTCGCAAAGGGGCGCAACAGGCGATTGTCGGCGATCGTCTCGCGCGTCGGGATATGGCTCTTCAGCCAACTGGTAACGCGCCCCACCGGGTCAGACGTCATGGCGCAGCAGGCGGCCCTGCTCGCGTTTCCAGTCGCGTTCCTTCTCGACCTCGCGCTTGTCGTGCGCCTTCTTGCCGCGCGCGATAGCGAGTTCGACCTTGGCCCGTCCGGCCGAGTTGAAATAGATCGACAGCGGCACGAGGGTCAGCCCCTGGCGGTTGATCGCGCCATAGAGTTTTCCGATTTCGCGAGCCTTGAGCAGTAGCTTGCGCTTGCGCCGGGGCTCGTGGTTGAGGCGGTTGCCGTGGCTGTATTCGGGGATGGACGAGTTGACGAGGAACACCTCGTCGGCCTCGACCATCGCGTAGCTCTCCGCGATCGACCCCTCGCCGACCCGCAGCGCCTTGACCTCGGTCCCCTTGAGCTCGATCCCGACCTCGTACCGCTCCTCGACATAATAGTCGTACCGCGCCCGCCGGTTCTCGGCGACGACCTTGACCTTGTCGAACGGGGTGGGGAGTGGTTTGCCATATGCGGCAGATAGGGGCAGGGCGTGCGATAGGGAAGCAGGACCTCTGCTAATAGG
>NZ_JANMWY010000261.1:0-6082 GCF_031380695.1 Sphingomonas sp.
GAACTGGTTGCCCAGCCCCTCGCCCTGCGACGCACCCTTCACCAGCCCGGCAATGTCGACGAAGCCGAGCTGGGTAGGGATGATCTTGGCCGATCCGGCAATCTTGGCGAGACGGTCGAGCCGCGCATCGGGCACAGCGACCTGTCCGACGTTGGGCTCGATCGTGCAGAACGGATAATTCGCCGCCTGCGCCGCCTGCGTCTCCGTCAGCGCATTGAAGAGGGTGGACTTGCCGACATTCGGCAGGCCCACGATGCCGCATTTGAAACCCATGATTTGCGTCCGTCCTGTCGTTGCGGCCTCCCTAGGGTCGCCGGGCGCGGAACGCCAGTATGCGGTGGAAGGGTCGGTTCGGGGGATCCAATCCAAATTGGATAAAGACGCAACTCGGCGGCAAGGTCGGAAGCCTAGCTGGCAGCATGAGCTTTGTGTCTCGCCTTTTCGTCGCCCTTCCGATCGGGCTGGCCTATTTCGCGGCCGTCGCGGTGAGCCTGACCTTGACCCGCTATGACGGCGGGGTCGCATTCCTGTGGTTCGCGGCGTCGATCATGATTGCGGCGCTGCGCGTGCGCCCGCGGAGTGAATGGTTGCCGGTGGTCGTCGTGTGCGGCGTCGCCAGTGCGGTGGGTACGGGCTTCCTCGGTCTCGGCTGGGCTTTTGCATTGCCGTTGGCGGCGATCAACATGATCGAAGGCTTGCTGGGTGCGGAGTTGCTGACCCGTGGGCGTGCACGGCGCGCGGCCTTGGGAACGCCGGGATGGCTGCTCGAATTCATTGTTCCAATCGGGATCGTCGCGCCTGCGGTGATGGCCGCGTTGTTGGGCATCGTCTTCCTGTGGACCAAGCTCGATCCGGTGAGCGCCGCCATTCACGCCTTTTGCGGTCATGCGCTGGGGAATCTGGCCTTCACACCGCTGACTCGTTTGATCGCTTTGGGCGGGTTCCGGTCGCTCGGGGTCGAGCTTCTGCAAAACGGGAAGGCCGAGATGATCGGCTTGCTGAGCGCGCTGGCGATCGTGGGTGTGGTCGTATTCGGCCAGCACCAATTGCCACTCCTATTCCTGCCCGTCCTGCCGATGATCCTCATTGCCTTTCGCCTCGGCTTTGCCGGAAGCGCGGTGTCGGTGGTGATCATCGCCGTCATTGGCGGCATCTTCACCCTCATTGGGCAGGGACCGCTCCACCTGATCGCCAAGCCGCTCGGCTTCCAGATGCAGTTCCTCCAATTCTATCTCGCGTCGATCGTGGTGACCGCGCTTCCGGTAGCAGCCGACGTCAAGAATCGGGCCGATCTTCACCGGGCGATGCGGCTGAGCGAAGAGCGCTATCGCCTGATGGCCGAACATTCGACCGATATCCTGATGCACCTCGAGATGGACGGTTCGATTCGATATGTCTCGCCGGCGATGGAGCAGATTACCGGGTTCGATCCCAACGCGTTGATCGGTACCTTTGCGCGCAACCTCGTGCCGCTCGACCAGCGGCCAATACTCCTCCAGGGGCACCTCGCAACACTCGCCGCGCGCGGCGCCACGCACAGCATCGAATATATCGCGCTGACGAAAGGCGGTGGCCGGATTTGGCTCGAAAGCCGCGCTCGCGCACTGATGGACGACAAGGGCGAGATCGAGAGCAGCTTGTGTATCGTTCGCGATGTTTCCGACCGCAAGGAAAAGGAGCTACGCCTGAGCGTAGCGGCGATGACCGACCCCCTCACCGGACTCGCCAACCGCCGGGCGTTCGAAGCTGCGGTGGCGGCGCGGACGGCAGAGCGCAAGGATGACGAAACCGATTGCATCGCCCTGTTCGACATTGACCTGTTCAAGCGGGTCAACGACACCTACGGTCACGACGCCGGTGACGTGGTCTTGCGCGGATTTGCAAAGGTGCTGAGCGGCGCGGTCCGTCACAATGACACGGTCGCGCGCATCGGTGGGGAAGAGTTTGCGGTCCTGTTCCCGAATTCCAGCATTCCGAATGCGCTGATGATCTGCGAGCGGATCAGGCAGGAAATGGCACAATCGTCGGTCGCGGTCGGCGGACAAGCGATCCGCGTCACCGTCAGCGGCGGGGTCGCCCTGTTGCGCGAGGAAGGAATTGAACGGGCGCTGAAGCAGGCCGATCAGGCGCTCTATGCCGCCAAGCGCGGCGGTCGGGACCAGATGGCGCTGGCGGCGTAACTCACGCGAAATTGAAGCTGACGCTGAGGCGATCGGCCTTGGCCGTGCCGGGCAGGACTTCGTGGCGGAAAAAGCTTTCCCATAGCAGCAGCTGGCCTGTTCGCGGCTGAATGGTGACGAAGGGGCGAAGTTCCTCCGGCGCGTCGGGGCGGCGGGTCGGGGCGGCCATCATCTGCGGCAGACGCGGATCCTCGAAGCGGATCGCGCCAGCCTTGGGTGGGACCTCGACGTAGAGGGTGCCGGAGAGGATGCTGTGCGGATGGATGTGTCCACTATGCTGCCCACCGCTTTTCAACAGATTGACCCACAGGCTGTCGAGGCGAGGCTTGCGCGGCAGATCGAAGGCGAGTTCGGCGGCAAAGATCGCGGCGTGCTTGACGAGTAATTTGCCAAGATCGGCAAAGGCCGGGTCGCGGCGTGTTAGGTCGTTGAGCGAGGCGTAGCTGGTGTAGCCCTTATAGCCATGCTCGCCGCTCCAGCGGCGACCGGCGGTGTCGTCAGCCGCCAGAGTATGGATCGAATGGGTCAGGGCGGCGATCAGCGTTTCGTCCCCGAGGTCGGCATCGTAAAGCAGGGTAGGGAAGAGGGTGCGTGTCGTCACGACTGCAACCGCAAGGCGACGTCATTCATGAAGCGGACGTAGTCGCCGGCGGCGAGGCTTTCGGCCTCCGACGCGATGGCCGCCAGCAGGTCGCTGAGCGGCTCCATCTCGCTCCTGGCGTAATTGCCGAGGACGTGGCCCGTCACCCGGTCCTTGTCGCCGGGGTGACCGATGCCGATGCGCAGGCGGCGGAAATCGGGCCCGAGCGCGGCGTCGATCGAGCGCAGGCCATTATGCCCGGCGAGGCCGCCGCCGGTGCGGACCTTGACCTTCATCGGCGCGAGATCGAGCTCGTCGTGGATCGCCGTAAGTGCGCCGACCTCGAGCCTGTAGAAGCGCAACGCCTGCTGAACCGCGTCGCCGCTGTCGTTCATGAAGGTCTGCGGCTTGAGCAGCAGAACGCGATGCGAGCCGATGCGGCCTTCGTTAATCAGGCTGCGAAATTTCTTCTGCCACGGGCCAAAGTCGTGCACTTCGGCGATGGTGTCGGCGACCATGAAGCCGACATTGTGACGGTGCAGCGCATAGCTCGCGCCCGGATTGCCGAGGCCAGCCCAGATTTGCATCTAATGCCTCCTCGCAGATGAAAGCCGTCATCCCGGACGTGATCCGGGACCTGCCTTCTTCCTACATACTAAGCAAGAATAGGCAGGTCCGGGGCCAACCCCGGGATGACGGTTCGATCAGGCCTCTTCGCCGCCTTCGGCAGCTTCATCACCGACCACCGGCACAGCACCGGCCTCAGTGGCTTCGTCGCTGTCGCCTTCCTCGGACTTGAGCGCCGACGGGGCGACGATCGTGGCGATCGTGAAGTCGCGGTCGTCGATCGCCGACTTGCTGCCCTTGGGCAAGGTCACGTTCGAGATGTGGATCGAATCGCCGACGTCCAGGCCGGTGAGGCTGATCTCGATCTGCTCGGGGATTTCGGCCGCGTCGCAGATCAGCTCGAGATCGTGGCGCACGAGGTTGAGCACGCCGCCGCGCTTCATGCCGGGCGAAAGCTCCTCGTCGGTAAAGTGGACGGGCACGTTGACGTGCACTTGGCTATGTTCGCCAATGCGCAGGAAATCGACATGGATCGGGCGGCTCGACACCGGGTGGAACTGCACGTCCTTGGGGAGCGTGCGGTGCGGCTTGCCGCCGGCGTCGATCATGATCACGGAGTTCATAAAGTGGCCAGTCGACAACATTCTGGTGAGGAGTTTTTCCTCGACATGGACCGACAGGGCCTCCTTCTTGTCGCCGTAGATTACGGCGGGTACCCGGCCATTGCGGCGCAGTTCACGGGAGGCTCCCTTGCCAGCCCGTTCGCGTTGCTCGGCGGGCAGCGTCAGCTGTTCGCTCATTATGATGTCCTTGCGTTAATGATGCCCGCCACACCTCCAGGGATGACGATGGATCGGGCAAGCGGGCCCATAGTCCGGACCGCGTCAAAAGGCAATCATTCGACCCGCTGGACCTTGAAGCCGTCGCGCTGGAGCATGGCGATGACTGACTCGTCGCCGGCGAGGTGCCCTGCGCCGACCGCGACCATCGCCGTGCCGGGCTGAGCCATGCGCTGCTCGATCCAGCGCGCCCAATTCTGGTTGCGGCGAGTGAGCAGGGCGGTGCGTAATTCCGGCGACGATGCGAGGTCGGCGTTGAAACTGCGCGCCATCCCGGCGACGTCGCCGCTTATCCAACTCTTGAGCATCGCGTCGAACTCGGCGTTGAGCCCGCCCGGGTCGCTGATCGTGTCCTCGAGGAAGGAGCGCTGCGCGGCCGGGCTGAGCGTGTCGAACAGGGCTAGCTGCTCGAGGTTAGTCTCCAGCTGGCCGACCGGCTTGCCGGCGCTTTCGAACGAATGGCGCAGGTTCGGCTCGACCCCGGACTCGCCCGCAAGGCCGATCGACTTGAACTGGAACTGGACCAGGGTAAAGGCCGCGTACCAGGTTTTCATCCCGTCGAAGTAGGAGGTCGGCAGGCCGGTGGTGGCAATCGCCTGTGCCAGTTGCGGGCGGAACGCCGGGTTGATGCGGTTGGCGAGTGGCGGCAGGCCCGGCGCGGCTCCGAGCTTTGCCAGCGTGGTCATCATTTCCTGGGGGTGCTGGGTGTCAACGAGGGTCTCAACAGTTAGCGTGCTGGACTTGTCGACCGCTTTGCGGATTGCGCCGGTTTGCCACTCATAATTCTGCGGCAGGAGGTGGATCGTGCCGAACAGATAGATGCTGGTATCGGCGTCCGACACGCGCCACAGCGCCGGCTTGGCAGTCTGGCGCGCCGGGGCGCTCGTGCCCTGTGCCAGCGCGGCGAGCCCGAGGCCGGCGAGCCCGAGCGCGGCGAGGCCACGCTTCATCCAGTCGATCGATCGCATCCGCGCTTCCTTGGGTGGCCTGATTGAGCGCCGATGTAGGGACGGCAACCCTTAACGTCCACTTGATGCGCCCGCCCGCATGAGCCAAAGCCGCGCCCATGAGCGCGCTTTCCTTCCAGGACCTGATCCTCACGCTGCACCATTATTGGAGCGAGCGCGGGTGCCTGATCCTGCAGCCGTACGACATGGAAATGGGAGCGGGGACGTTCCACCCGGCGACGGTGCTGCGCGCGCTCGGGCCTGACCCGTGGAAATGCGCCTATGTCCAGCCGTGCCGCCGTCCGACCGACGGGCGCTATGGCGAGAACCCCAACCGGCTGGGGGCGTACTACCAGTATCAGGTGATGCTGAAGCCGAGTCCGGCGGATTTGCAGGCGATGTACCTGGGCTCGCTCGACGCGATCGGGGTCGACCCGCTCAAGCACGACATCCGCTTCGTCGAGGACGACTGGGAGAGCCCGACGCTGGGCGCGTGGGGGCTGGGCTGGGAAGTGTGGTGCGACGGGATGGAAGTGACACAGTTCACTTACTTCCAGCAGGTCGGGGGCTATGACTGCAAGCCGGTCGCGGGCGAGCTTACCTACGGGCTGGAGCGGCTCGCGATGTATATCCAGGGGGTCGACAATGTATTCGACCTCAAATTCAACAATGACGGCGTGACTTATGGCGACGTGTTTCTCGACAACGAGAAGCAGATGTCGGCATGGCATTTCGAGGTGGCCAACATCGATGCGCTGTTCGACCTGTTCAAGAAGGCGGCGGCGGAAGCCGAGAATTGCCTCGCGGCCAAACTGCCGATCCCGGCCTATGAGCAGGCGATCAAGGCGAGTCATGTGTTCAACACGCTCCAGGCGCGCGGCGTCATCTCGGTCGCCGAGCGGGCGGCCTATATTGGGCGGGTTCGCGACCTGGCGAAGGGCGCCTGCGCGGCATGGATGGAAGCCAAGG
>NZ_JANMWY010000289.1:0-2523 GCF_031380695.1 Sphingomonas sp.
GCCGGTCGATCTTCTTGCCGTCGAGCCCGACCAGCCGCGCGGTAAACTGAGTCCCGTCGGCTTCGAAGATCGCGCTGATCGACCAATATTCCTGCGCACGGAACAGTTCGATCTCGCGCTCGCGGTCGACGATGATGCGCAATGCCACCGACTGGACGCGGCCCGCCGACTTGGCCCCGGGCAGCTTGCGCCACAGGATCGGCGAAAGCGTGAAGCCGACCAGATAGTCGAGCGCGCGCCGCGCCCGATAGGCGTCGATCAAATCCTCGTCGAGCTGGCGCGGGGCCTTCATCGCCTCCAGCACCGCCGACTTGGTGATCGCGTTGAACGTCACCCGCTCGACGTGCGCGGGGAGCGCCTTCTTCTCCTTCAGCACTTCCTGGACGTGCCAGCTGATCGCCTCGCCTTCGCGGTCGGGATCGGTCGCCAGGATCAGCGTGTCGGCCGCCTTGGCCGCATCGGTGATCGCCTTAAGTTGCTTCGCCTTGTCGGGATAATTGTCCCACACCATCGCAAAGCCGTCGTCGGGATCGACCGAGCCGTCCTTGGGCGGCAGGTCGCGGACGTGGCCATAGCTGGCCAACACCTTGTGCCCCGGACCCAGATATTTCTCGATGGTTTTCGCTTTTGCGGGCGATTCGACGACGACAAGTTTCAAGGGTCTATTTCCTTACGCATGTATACGCGCGATGGTGATTGGCCCCGGCGGCCCGCGTCAAGAAGTCATGCTGACCTTGCCCCCGGCGTGCCGATCGAGCCGCCCGGCAAGGTCGAGTTCGAGCAGGATCAGCTGGACCGTGCCGCTCGGCAGCTGCGACTGGCGGACCAGTTCGTCGACCGGCACTGCCGACGGACCGAGCAACTCTTCGACCCGCGCCCGTTCGTCGCTACCCGCCTCCTGCGCCGGGGCAGATGGCTCGTAGCTCTCACGCGGCGAGGCGAAGCCACTCATCGGGCGCAGCGTCTCGATCACGTGGGCGGCGTTCTGGACGAGCGTCGCGCCATCGCGGATCAGCTGGTTGCAGCCTTGGGCGCGCGGATCGAGCGGCGAGCCCGGCACCGCCATCACTTCACGCCCGGCCTCCGCCGCCAGCCGCGCGGTGATCAGCGAACCAGATCGCGGCGCCGCCTCGACCACCACCGTGCCGGGGCACAGCCCGGCGATGATCCGGTTGCGATAGGGGAAATGGCGCGCGCGCGGCTCGGTTCCCGGCGGCATTTCGGCGATCAACAGACCGCGCTCGGCAATGTCGGCCTGGCGCGCTTCGTTCTCGGGCGGATAGACGATGTCGAGACCCCCGGCGATGACCGCGATCGTGCCGGTCGGCAGAGAGCCATCGTGCGCCGCACTATCGATGCCCCTGGCAAGGCCAGAAACAGTGACGATGCCTTCGACGCCCAGTTCCTGTGCCAAGCCGCGCGAAAAACGGCAGGCCGCCGCCGAGGCGTTGCGCGCGCCGACGATGGCGACGGCAGTGCGCTCGAGCAGCGTGAGGTCACCCTTAACCGTCAGGATCGGCGGCGCATTGTCGAGCTCGGCGAGCATACGCGGATAAAGGCCTTGGCCGAGCAGCAGGTAGCGCCCGCCAATCGCCTCGATCCGCGCCATTTCGCGCTCGGCATCGGCGCGCGGGACGATGCGCGGGGCGCTGCCGCCGCCGCGTCGGGCGAGGTCGGGTAGGGCATCGAGCGCCGCCGACGCCGTGCCGAAACGGATGAGCAGCTGGCGATAGCTGACCGGCCCGATGGTCGGGCTGCGGATCAGGCGGAGGCGATCAACGAGCTCCTTCACACCGCCTTCTGCCCGACCCGCGGCTCGGTCCCGGATCGCAGCCGCGCGATATTGGCGCGGTGCTTCCAGATGACGAGCAATGCAAAGCCGAGCAGCATGGGGAACAGGTCGATTCGGCCGACCAGATAGGCAGTGAGCGGTGCGCTGGCGGCGGCGATCATTCCGGCTAGCGAGGAAATACGGGCGACGAGCAGCAGCCCGAGCCACACCAGCGCATAGACCAACGCAGCGAACGGCAGCAGCGGGATGAGGATGCCGAGCAACGTCGCCACCCCCTTGCCTCCCCTGAACCGCAGCCACACCGGATAAAGATGGCCGAGCAACGCCCCGGTCGCAGCATAGGGGATGGCCGGCAAGCCGAACGCCCACGCCGCCGCGATCACCGCCAGCGCACCCTTGGCGGCGTCGAGCAGCAGCGTCAGCGCGGCGAGCTTCTTCGACCCGGTCCGCAGGACATTGGTTGCCCCGATATTGCCGGACCCGATGTCGCGAATGTCACCCTTTCCGGCTAGGCGGGTGACGATCAGCCCGAACGGGATGGAGCCGAGGGCATAGCCGAGGAGGAACGCGGCGAGGGTCAACATCGTCATCGTTGAAGGTGGTAGCAGATGAGCGGCCAGACACAATCGGTCGGATGAACAGCGCGAAGCTTGCCCCAGCAACCCGCTCTGCCTGAGCTTGTCGAAGGCCTATCCTTCCTTCACAGGGCAGTCGAACTACAGTCCTTCGAC
>NZ_JANMWY010000333.1:0-3074 GCF_031380695.1 Sphingomonas sp.
GCTTGGCGATGTCGAGAACATCGCCGGTAAATTTCGCCATCGTCTGCGCGACCGCGACATAATGCGGGTGCAGTCCCGACGAGAGTATGGCGCGCTTCCGCTTGGTGACGCGCGCGGCCATGCCGATGGCTTCCCAGCAGGCAGTCGATCCGTCGTACATGCTGGCGTTGGCAACGTCGCAGCCGAGCAGCCGCGCGACCTGCGTCTGGAATTCGAACAGCACCTGCAAAGTACCCTGCGCAATCTCCGGCTGATAGGGGGTGTAGGCGGTCAGGAACTCGCCGCGCTGGATGATGTGATCGACGCTGGCCGGCACATGGTGGCGATAGGCGCCACAGCCGAGGAAGAAAGGTACGTCGCCCGCGACCATGTTCTTCTTCGCCATCGCGCCCAACTGCCGCCCCACGGACAACTCGGACGCGTGCATCGGCAGCCCCCGCACGGGACCATCGAGCAACGCTTCGGCGGGCACGTCGCGGAACAGTTCGTCAATCGACGCGGCCCCGATCGTGGCCAGCATCTCGCCGCGGTCGGCGTTAGACAGAGGAAGATAACGCATGAGTAATTCCTAACCCGTGGCCTGATTCACAGTGTCTCGCACCATGCGCGATACGCCGCCTCGTCCATCAGCCCCTCCAGCTCGCCCGCATCGGCCAGCTTCAGCTTGAAAAACCACCCCTCTCCCTCGGCCTCGCGATTGACGATCGCAGGATCGTCGGCCAGCGCCGCATTGGCTTCGGTCACTTCGCCGCCAACCGGCGCATAGACATCGCTCGCCGCCTTGACCGATTCGACCACCGCCGCCTCGTCGCCCTTGGCTAGTGTCTGGCCCGGCGCGGGCACTTCGGCGAACACGATGTCGCCGAGTGCCGCCTGTGCATGCTCGGAAATGCCGACCGTGGCGATGTCGCCCTCGACCCGGACCCACTCGTGGTCCTTGGTGAAATAGAGGCTCATGCTGGGACCTTCCGATGATAGCGGTGAGGGACGAACGGCAGCGCCGCGATCGTCGCGTAATGAAGCTTGCCGCGCTGCTCGATCATCACGACGCTGCCCGGCGTGGTGAGGTGCGTGGCGAGATAGCCCATGCCGATCGGCCGCTTCAGGCTCGGCGAGAAACCGCCCGAGGTGACCCGGCCGACTTCATTGCCCTCGTCGTCGAGGATGCGCGATCCCTCGCGCACCGGCTGACGCCCATCAAGTGTAAAGCCGATGCGTTTCTGCGGCGTGCCATTGGCCAGCTCGCCGAGGATGCGGTCGGCACCGTCGAACCCGCCTTCCGCCCGCCGCCTTTTGCCGATCGCAAAGGCGAGGTCGGCCATCACCGGCGTCGTCGAGCGGTCGATATCATGCCCGTACAGCGGCAATCCCGCCTCCAGCCGCAGCGAATCGCGCGCGCCCAGCCCGATCGGCTTGACCAGCGGATCGGCCATGATGCGCTCGGCCACCTGCTCTACCACGTTTGCGGCAATCGAGATTTCGAACCCGTCCTCGCCGGTATATCCCGAGCGGCTGATCCACGCCGACACGCCCGCCAGGGGGAACGCCGCGCCCTGCATGAACGACAGCGCGCCGACACCCCGCACGATCCGCTCCAGCACCGCCGCCGCGCGCGGCCCTTGCAGCGCGAGCAGTGCCTGCCCCTGCAGATGGTCGATCGCGGTACGCGGCAGCCGGTGCCGCATCACGTCGAGATCGTCATGCTTGGTGGCGCCATTGACGACGACATAGAAATGCCCGCCGCGCCGCGTCACCATCAGGTCGTCGACGATCCCGCCATCGGCCGCAAGCAGCATCGAATAGCGCAGCCGCCCCTCGCCAAGCAGCTTGAGCTCGCCCGGCATGATCGTCTCGAGCGCATCGTCGGCGCGGTCACCGTGGACCATCAGCTGACCCATGTGGCTGACGTCGAACAGCCCGGCACTGGCTCGCGTCCACACATGCTCGGCGATGATGCCGTCATATTGGACCGGCATCGCATAACCCGCGAACGGCACCATTCGCGCCCCGCGTTCACGGTGCCACGCGTCGAGCGGCAGGGCCTGGACAGATTGGTCGGTAGGGTCGCTCACGATGATCTCCAGCGGGTCCGAAACGGCGCGCATGGGCGCACCGTCTGTCGTTTCGGACCCCCTTCTGTCACCGGGACCTGAGAGCTTTCCCCTGGGTGTGTCCCAGAGTTACCCCTTCGGTGGCCCCCTCTGCAGCAGCAGCGGGAACGCTTTCCAGACTGTCAGGACGCGCGGTCCTTGGTGCCTGAGAGATTCCGGGGGCGGTTGCTCCTTCGGCGTCGCGCTCCTCCGGCTAAGGAAGGCGAAACTCTCCCGCGCGTCCTCCCGACGCAAGCGCCGGAGACAGGACAAGCCTTGGCCAGCACCCGGCGATGAGTCAACGGCGAACCCGCAGGTCCGGCGCGAAAAGCTCACCGCGTGGCGTTATAGCGCAGCTGGGCGTCGGTCAGCTGGAAGCCGACGAGTTGCTCGAACGTTGCGCGCGCGACCGCGTCGCGGATCGTCGGGTTGGACAGCGGATCGACCGCCGCATCGGCATCACCGGCTTTGCGTCGACGCGTCAGTTCGGCCAGCACATTGGCGGGCAGCGTCGCCGCCGCCTTGGAGATACGCACCGTCGCCTGCCCCCGCGTACTGGCACGGATGGAGCCGGCAGGAAAATTCAGCCCGATATTGCCGGTCTGCTTTGCGACAACCGTGCTGCCACCCTGCATCGCGACGTCGAAATAGGGCAACACGACTTGCCGTGCCTCGGCCGCATCGCGTCGCGTGGAGACCACGTCGAACGTCACCACCGACGTCACATTAGCGCCGTCGTCGGTGCAGCTGGCGCGGACATTGGTAATCGTCGCCACCACGTCGATCGCCCGCGCGTCGGTACTGCCGACCGGGTTGAACAAAGTGACGTCCCCGGTCCCCGCCAGGATCCCCGGCATCGGACAGTTGGACCGCGTCACATAGACCCCGCCATCCTCGATCTGGCCCCTGCGCGAGCAGCCGGCGACCAGCGCGGACGAGCCCAGCAGGGCGGCAAATACGATGATGCGTGCCTTCACGGGCGAA
>NZ_JANMWY010000001.1:0-15143 GCF_031380695.1 Sphingomonas sp.
GTCGAGCGCTTCTTCAGCAAGCTCAAGCACTTCCGCCGCATCGCCACCCGCTACGACAAGCTCGCCGACAACTTCCTCGCCATGGTCAAACTCGCCTCATTGCGGCTGTGGCTGCGCGCTTATGAGTCTACGGCCTAAACAGACGGGGGGCAGCTCGTCACCCGTCGCCGCAAACTTTCGATATCGCGTCCAGCATGATTCCACGAACCGCTTGCTAACGGTCTTGCCGAAAAAGTCGCTGGCCTTTTCCGTGTGTTTATCGAGTATCCGCTCCCGATGCCCATAGGGCCTCCAGCCCTCATAAAGTTCTACCCACTGCTGCCAATCTTTCTCGCAGGCACGGCCGATCAAGAGTCGCTGGCGAAGTGAAACTATCGCCGGGCGGCCGGCACCCGGCCTTGCGCCGCCGCGCCGCGAAGGTTCACTGCTCAACGCGCACTGCCAGCTGAACGACCTTGGCGCTCGCCAAGTTGCAATAGCTTCCCCAAGCGTCCATCAACCCGCGCCGCTTCTCCAAAAGGTTGCCGCGACGGTAGGCGGCTTCGACCTTGTTCGGGATGGCATGGGCAAGGGCGGCTTCGGCCAAGTCGCCGGAAAATTGGGTGTCTTCCGAGACCCAGTCGCGGAAGCTGGAACGGAACCCGTGGGCAGTGACCGCCTCGCCCATGTCGCGAAGCACCTTCATCAGCGTCATGTCGCTCATCGGCTTGTCGCGCTTCACGCCGGGGAACACGAATTGCGACCCTTCGGTGCGAAGGTCATGGACGCGCTGGAACACCCGCTTGGCAGTTGGCGACAAGGGAACGACATGCTCGCGCCCCGCTTTCATCCGGCTGGCGGGGAGGGTCCATAGGCCCTTCTCCAGATCGACCTCGCCCCATGTCGCGCCGCGTATCTCGCCGGAACGGGCGGCGGTGAGGATTGCCGCCTCCAGCTCCAGCCGCCCGAACGACTCGCGCTGGCGAAGGCGGGTGAGGAAAGCGGGAACATCGGTAAAGGCCATTGCCGCATGGTGGCCGTCCTTCTTCGGCTGGCGGGCTAGACCTTTGCTCAGTGACCGCATCGGCGCTTCGCTGTCGCGGTGGCCCTTGGAATAGGCCCAGTCGAGCACCGCGCCGATGCGCTGGCGGACCCGGCGCGCGGTCTCCGGCTTCTCGGTCCATATCTCGGCCAGCACTTCGCGCACGGCGGGACCGTCGATGTCGCTCACCTGCCGATCGCCCAACGTGGGGAAGGCATAGACCTCCAGCGTTCGTAGCCATTGGGCCTGATGCTTCCCGTTGCGCCATGTCTTCTTATGCTCGGTGTGGACCTGTGAGGCCGCTTCCCGGAAAGTCGGGATGCCAGCCGCCTTGCGTCGCTGTGCGACCGGATCGAGACCGGCTTCGACCTGCGAGCGAACATCCGCCGCCCGCTGGCGGGCAAGGGCAAGCGTCACCTTGCTGGCCGCACCCACGCCAATGTCCCGCCGCTTGCCATCCTTCTGGACGCGGACAATCCATGAGCCGTTGCCGCCCGCACCGACCACGAGGAGCAATCCGTCGCCGTCGCTGTAGCGCCCGGGCTTGGAGAGATTCGCTTTGACGCCCGTTGCGGTGAGCTTGGCCATTTTGATGGTGGCGGAGCGGGAGGGATTCGAACCCTCGATACGCTTTTGGCGTATACTCACTTTCCAGGCGAGCGCCTTCGACCACTCGGCCACCGCTCCGCATATCGACTGATCGTCTCGTGCGAAGCACGAGGCGTGAATCAGGCGATCAATCAAATCGCACTGGATGGCGCGGCCTTAGAGGCCATGTAAGGGATCGGCAAGGTTGCCCGCCGCCGTCGCCCGCCCCTATGGCGAAACAATGGGGCGGCACTTCTCTCATCCACCGTCGGCCGACGAGATCGAGGCGATCGCGCGCGCCGCGCTCGCCCGGCTGCCGGTGGCCTTCGCGCGCCACCTCGGCGAGGTTGTGCTGCGGATCGAGGAAGAGGCCGACGAAGAGACGTTGACCGCGCTCCGCATTGGCCATCCGCTCGACCTGACCGGCCTCTATGAGGGCGTGCCGATCGGCGAGAAGGAGAGCGCCGCGCCCGGTGCCATGCCCGACCGCGTCACCCTCTATCGCCGCGCCATCCTCGACGAATGGGTCAGTGACGGCGAGCCGTTCGAAACGCTGGTTCATCACATCGTCATCCACGAAATCGGCCATCATTTTGGCCTGAGCGATGCCGACATGCACGCGCTCGAGGAGCAGGCGCGATGAGCCTGATCGGGTTCGAGGGCGTCGCCTGTCTGCGAGGCGGGCGATTGCTGTTCGAGGCACTCGACCTCGCCATCGCCCCGGGCGAGGCGGTGCATGTCACTGGAGCCAACGGCACCGGTAAGTCGAGCCTGCTGCGGCTCGCGGCCGGGCTGCTCGCGCCGGCAGCGGGACGGATCGAGCGCCCGGCCACAATCGCGCTGGCCGACGAGGCTTTGGCGCTGGACCGCGAACGCACGCTGGGCGAAGCGCTCGGCTGGTGGGCGCAGCGCGACGGCGGCGACTTGGCCGCCGCGCTTGATGCCTTCGGCCTGACCGACCTTGCTCCCGTCCCGGTGAGGTTACTCTCGACTGGCCAGGCGCGGCGCGCGCGGCTGGCGCGCGTTGCGGCGAGCGGGGCGAAACTGTGGCTGCTCGACGAGCCACTCAACGGACTCGATGCCGATGGCATTTCCCGGTTAGCGGCGGCACTCTCGAAACACATCTCGAGCGGTGGAGGAGTTATCGTCGCCAGCCATGTCGCGCTCGGCGGCGCGTGGCGCGAACTGGCGCTCGGCCAATGATCGGCGCGCTGATCCTGCGCGACCTGCGCCGCGCGCTGACCGGCGCGGCATGGCTGCCGGTCGCCTTTTTCCTGATCGTCGCCGCGCTGATCCCGTTCGCGGTCGGGCCCAGTGGCGCGCTGCTCGGCCGCATAGGCGGCGGCGCGCTGTGGATCGCGGCGCTGACCGCAGCGCTCCTCCCGATCGAGCGGCTGGTCGAGCCTGACCGCGCCGACGGGGTGCTCGACCAGCTCGCCTTGCGTGGCGTGGCCGAGGAAACCGTCGCCGCCGCCAAGATCGCCGGTCACTGGCTGGCGTTCGGGCCGTTGCTGCTGCTCGCCGCCCTGCCCGGCTCGCTGCTGCTCGGGCTCGACGGTCCGGCACTGGCCCGAGCGCTCGTCTCGCTCGCCATCGGGACCCCGGGGCTGGCGGCGCTGGCGGTGGCCGTCGCCGCGCTGACTGCCGGGCTGGCGCGGGCCGGGGCGCTGGCCGGGCTGCTATTGCTGCCGCTGGCCGTTCCCCTGCTGATCTTCGGCGCGGCGGCGAGTGGCGGCGAGCCGTCGTCGCTGGCACTGGAAGGGGCGGTCTCACTATTGCTCGTCGCCGGCGCGCCGTTCGTCACCGGTGCAGCCATCCGTGCCGCGCGGACCTAGTCCCTAAACCACCGCGCGAAGATCGCCGTCGGCAGCAACAGCCCGCGCGCTTCCTCGCGCACCGCCATCTCGCCGACCTCGACCGTCCCGCCCAGCGCCGCCGTGACCTGCCGCAACAGCTCGCCGATCGCCAGCGCCGACATCCGCACCGCATAGACCGTCAGCACCAGGAAGCGGCTGTCGCCATCGAGCAGCCGCGCGCAATCGGCCAGCAGCAGCGGCAGATGCTCCTCCAGCCGCCACATCTCCCCCTCCGGCCCGCGCCCGAACTTGGGCGGGTCAAGGAGGATGCCGTCGTAGCGCCGCCCGCGCCGCACTTCGCGCGCCGTAAACTTGCTCGCATCGTCGACGATCCAGCGGATCGGCCGCTCGGCCAGCCCCGACAGCGCGGCATTGGCACGCCCGCCCTCGACCGATTTCTTTGACGCATCGACATGGACCAGCTTCGCGCCGGCTTCGCTCAGCAGCAGCGTACCGACCCCGGTGTAACCGAACAGGTTGAGGACCTCCCCATCCGCAGCACGTGCCTGCATCCAGTCCCACTGCGGTGCCATGTCGGGGAAGAATCCCAAATGCCGGAACGGAGTCAGCGAGGCGTGAAACCGCACGCCGCCGCGCGCGAGCGGCCAACTGCGCGCCACCGGGCGATGTTCGATCCAGCGCCCGCCGCCGTCCTCGTCCGACCCCGGCACGAAGGTCGCATCGGGGTCCCAGTCGTTCGATGACGGTGCCCACATTGCCTGCGGTTCCGGTCGCACCACCCGCACCGCGCCATAGCGTTCATATTTGCGGCCCTGCCCGCAATCGAGCAGGCCATAATCGTCCCACGGCTCGGCGACGATCGTCGTCAGCCCGCTCACGCCGCCAGCGCCAGCCTGCTGCCGATCGAGGCGATCGCGATCGGTCCCTCGTGAAGCGCCTGCCCCGCCGCTCGCGCCGCCGCGACATCGACCGCGCGCAGTTCGGCGACCAGCTCGGCCGGGGTCATGATCCGTCCGAACACCTCGATCGACCGCGCCATCTGGTCGGCTCGACCCTGCACCGTTTCCAACGTCATCAGCAGCCCGGCCTCCATCTGCGCCCGGGCGCGGGCCAGTTCGGCTTCACTCAGATCGTCGGCAGCGCGCGCAATCACGTCACGGGCCAGCGCCATCGCCTCCCCCGCCTTGCCCTTGTCGGTCGCGCAATTGACTGCGAACAGGCCGGTGTCGGCGAACCCCTGCCCCCAAGCGTAGATCGAATAGGCCAGCCCGCGCTCCTCACGCAGCTGCTGGAACAGGCGCGACGACATGCCCCCGCCGACCGCCTGGGTGAACAGGCCAAGCGCGGGCGCGGTTGGATCGGTCGAGGCGACCCCGGGCATGGCGAACGCCCAATGCGCCTGCTCGAACGACCGCCGGTCATGGCGCACGCCGCCGGCAAAGCTCGCCGGCGCGATCGCCGGCGTCGTGCCCGGCGCGATGTCCCCGAACAGCTGCTCGGCCAGCGCCACCACCGCCGCCGGATCGACCGCCCCGCTCGCCGCGACGACGATCCGCTCGGGCCGATACTCGCGCTCGAGCCACGCCCGGCAATCGGCGGCGGTGGCGGCGCGGATCGTCGGCTCGCGTCCCAGCACCGGCCGCGCCAGCGCCTGGCGCCCGAAGCAGGCTGTGAACAGATGATCGTGGATGAGGTCGTCGGGTTGGTCGAGCGCTTCGCCTAGCTCGGACAGGATGACCTGCTTCTCGCGTTCCAGCTCTGCTTCGTCCAGCGTCGGCGCGCGGACGAGGTCGGCAATCAACGTCAGCGCCAACGGTACGTCTGCGCCCAACACCCGCGCGTGAAACACCGTCTGGTCGCGCGCGGTCCAAGCATTGAGCGATCCGCCAACATCTTCGATCGCCTCGGCAATCGCCCGCGCATCGCGGCCGCCAGCGCCCTTGAACACCATATGCTCGACAAGGTGCGCAAGGCCCCCCAGCGCCGCCGGCTCCGACCGCGATCCGACACTGGTGTAGACGCCAACCGCGGCCGACTGCGCGCCCGGCATCGGGTCGACCGCGACGGTCACTCCGTTGGCCAGGCGGTGAAGCGCCCCGCTCATGGCTTGGCCGTCCCTGCTTCGCTCCGCCGCAGCGCGAGCAGATAGATGATCGCCGCGATCGCCGCGAACAGCCACCACTGCACTGCATAGCTGCGGTGATTGTTAGGAATCGTATCAATACTCGGCGGCGCGGCCTGCTGTAGCCCAGGCACCGCGCCATCGATCACCAGCCGCATCCGGCTGACCTTGTCGGGCGCTATCACGCCACTGACCAGCCCACCCTTCCAGTCGCCTCCGGCGTTCGGGTCCTTGGACCAGCCGATGACTACCGCCATCCCCGGACCTTCGGCGCCGGTGCGACAGTTAGCGACGTGGGCGAAGCCGGGCTCGCCGCCCTTGCTCTCGCCTGCGACCGTGCGCCGCCCGACGACCTCCAGGCAGTTGCCCGTCGCATAACGATAGAGCGGCAAATTCTTGCTATCGATCGGCACCGTCGGAAAGGCGATCGGCGGCAACGTCGCGGCCTGGGCATAGCGTGCGATCAGCGCTTCCTTCTCATGCGCCCGGCGCAACTGCCAGAAGCCGAGCGCAATCATCGTCGCGACTGCGGCGGCAACGATGATCGTCGGGATCAGCGGCAGGGGGCGGGGCAACAGCGCACTCATCGGACGATTTTCCCTTCGCCCGCGGCTTGGCGATATTCCTGATAGATGAGCAGCGCCTTGGCCAGCCGCAAGCCGCCGAGCGTCAGCGCGATCCCGACCGGCACCCACACCAGATGGACCCAATAGGGCGGACTTTTGGCCAGCTCGAGCCAGATTGCGCCGATCGTCAGGATCGCGCCGACGATCAGGATCAGGAACGCCGCCGCTCCGTCGCCGACATTGAACGCTGCGAAGTCTAGCCCGCAACGGCTGCATTTGGGCGCGAACGCCACCGCCCCGGCGAACAGCGTCCGCTGCCCGCACCGCGGGCACAATCCCTGAAACATCGCCGCCGCTCTCGATGGCGGGGTCACGGGCGCGGTGCCCGTCACCTCAGCCGTGGATCGGCGCGCCCCAGCCGCCCCAGATGTAGATGGAGACAAACAGGAACAGCCACACGACATCGACGAAATGCCAGTACCAGGCCGCCGCCTCGAACCCGAAATGCTGCTTGGGCGTAAAGTCGCCGTTGTTGGCCCGGACCAGGCAGACGATCAGGAAGATCGTACCGACGATCACGTGGAAACCGTGGAATCCGGTGGCCATGAAGAAGGTCGAGCCATAAATCGAATTCTTGAATGCGAACGGCGCGTGGGCATATTCCCACGCCTGGATGCTGGTAAAGACCAGGCCGAGCAGAATGGTGCACAGCAGGCCGAGCTTCAGCCCCTTGCGGTCATTATGGATCAGCGCGTGGTGCGCCCACGTCACCGTCGTTCCCGAACACAGCAGAATCAACGTGTTGACCAGCGGGAAGGCGAACGGGTTAAGGACATGGATGCCCTTTGGCGGCCACGTCGCCCCAACCGCGTCGACCGCGCTCGGGAATAGCGACGCGTCGAAGAACGCCCAGAACCAGGCGACGAAGAACATCACTTCCGACGCGATGAACAGGATCATGCCATAGCGCAGATGGAGCGACACCACCGGCGTATGGTCGCCGGCGTGCGCCTCGTTGATTGTGTTGCGCCACCAGCTGTAAAAGGTCACGAGGACCATCGCGAACCCGGCCAGGCAGACGAACTTGCCATAGGGGTTGTTGTGCAGCCACATCACCCCACCACCGGTCAGTGCCAGCGCCGAGAAGGCGCCGATGATCGGCCACGGATCGGGCGCCAAAATGTGATATTCGTGGTTCTTCGTGCCGGACATGCAGCGTTTCCCTTGTTCCTTCGTCCGCCTCTAGCTGGCTGACGCGGCGGTTTCCACCGGGTAAAATGTGTAACTCAGCGTAATTTCGTCGATATCGCGCGTATCGGGATCGGTACGCAGCTTGGGATCGACGAAGAAGGTCACCGGCATGCGGACATGCTCGCCCGCTTTCAAGGTCTGTTCGCTGAAACAGAAACAGGCAATCTTCGTGAAATATTTGCCGACCTGCGCCGGCGTCACGTTGAACACCGCCTGACCGGTGGTCGTCCGCGCCGTCAGGTTGGTCGCCTCATAGAAGATTTGCGTCTTCGCCCCCGGTCGCACCACGACCCGTCCCTGCTCAGGCCCGAACTTCCACGCCAGCTTTGGGTCGATATTGGCATCGAACCGCACGCCGACGCTCCCCGCCACGGCGCCCGGTGCCTTGGCCGCGCGACCGGTCGTGCCATCGAACCCGGTCGCCTCGCAGAAAATGCGGTATAGCGGCACTGACGCGAACGCGAGCCCGACCATCGCCGCGACAAAGATCGCCGCGTAGAGCGCGACCCGGCGGTTGCGCCGGTCGAGCGAGGCCGTCGCGCCGCTCACCAGTTCAACCTGATCTTGGCGACCGAAATGGCGAACACCAACACCACGAACCCGCCGAGCAGCAGCGCGGTCAGCAGCGAACGCTCGCGCTGGCGCTTGCGGATAAGTTCCTCGGGCGGAATCATGCGCCGGCTCCCATTAGCAATAGTCGGTCGGCGACCAGCGCCCCGAACAAGATGAACAGGTAAAGAATCGAATATTTGAATAGCTGCCGCTCAGGCTTCATCGCCGCCGCGTCGCTGGTCGTGTTGCGCCACACCCTGAGCGCCAGCACGCCGAAGATCACGTTGAGCACGACCGACGTCACGCCATAGATAGCGCCGGTCAGCCCCAGCGGCCACGGCGCGATCGCCACGATGACCATCGGCAGGGTGTAGAGCGCGACCAGCCGCCGCGTCACCGCCAACCCGCGCACCACCGGTAGCATCGGCACCCCGGCGGCGGCATAATCCATCTTCACGAACAGCGACAGCGCCCAGAAATGCGGCGGCGTCCACAGGAAGATCATCGCGAACAGCAACGCCGGCAACAGCGTCACATCGCCCGTCGCCGCAGCCCAGCCGAGCAAGGGCGGAAACGCCCCAGCCGCTCCGCCGATGACGATATTCTGGACCGTCCGCGGCTTCAGCCACATGGTGTAGACGAACACATAGAACAGAATCGACACCGCCAGAATGCCGGCCGCCAGCAGGTTCGTTGCCAACCCCATCAGCAGGACGGAGAAGACACTCAGACCCACCCCGAAGTGCAGCGCCGTCTGGCGATCGAGGCGGCCGGCAGGGAGCGGACGCCGCGCGGTGCGCTTCATCTTGCCGTCGAGTTCGGCTTCATACCATTGATTGAGCGCGCCCGCCGCGCCCGCGCCCAGCGCGATGCACAGCACGGCGGTGAACGCCAGCACCAGCGGCAGGCGCACCGGCGCCGCGATCAGCCCACACAGGCCGGTGTACACCACCAACGTCATCACGCGCGGTTTGGTCAGCGCGAACAGGTCGCGCCAATCGGCGGGCATGGCAGCGTCTGAAATCGCCTCGGCGGCGGCGGGAGTCGGCAAGGGAAAGCTGTTCACGCGCGCCCCATAGAACCTCACGCCCGTCGTGGAAAGACCTGCCCGACCACCATTGCACTTGGCGCTGGCAGGGCTAGCCTGCTGAAATGATTCAGCGACTCGCCCTATTGGCTGCCCTCCTCGCCGCCCCGCTCCCCGCTCGAACCCTGATGCGCGCATCATCGCCCGCCACCGTGCCGCAGGAAGACCTTGTCAAGGTCGCGATCGACACTAGCGCGGGCCGCATCATCGTCGCGCTCGATCGCGCCCACGCACCGCTGACGGTCGCCAACTTCCTCCGCTACGTCGATACGCACCGCTATGACGGCCAGAGCTTCTATCGCGCCATGCGCTACGACCACGGGGGCGGGCTGGTCCAGGCCGGGGTGCGATCCGACATCCGCTTGCTCTACCCGCCGGTTGCACACGAGCCGACGTCGAAAACCGGGATCCACAACGTCAAGGGCACGCTCGCCATGGCTCGCCTCAACCCGGGTAGCGCGCGCAGCGACTTCTTCGTCCTAGCCAGCGACACTCCTTCGTTCGACGCTGGCGGTGAAGGCGGCGACGCCGACGGCTATGCCGCCTTCGGCCATGTCGTCGAAGGAATGGATGTGGTCGAAAAGATCCTCCACGCCCCGGTTTCCGCAACCAAAGGCGCAGGGGTCATGAAAGGCCAGATGCTCAGCCCGGTGATCAGGATCGTCAAGGCCGGCCGGCTGAAATAGCCGCGCCATGCCGGTTCAGGCGAGCGCCACCCGCCGCCGCCGCCGAAGCGCCACCCCTGCCGCGCCGAACCCGGCGAGCATCATCATCCACGTCGCCGGCTCTGGCACCGGCGCCAGAAAGCCGCGAATTTCGCCCCCGGGAAACCGGGTCGTGTGGATGTTGAGATAGGAACGCCCGCCATTCATTGCCGCTGCAAGCGCCGCCTCCGCGCCGGCCGCAGTCCCGCCATTAGCGGTGACGAACGGAGCGTTGAACGATGCCAGCAGGGTCAGGTTGAACAGATTGTCATAGCTGCCCGACGAAACGCCGAGCGGGAATCCGCCGAAGGTCGGGGTCTCCGTCGCCACCCCCGCCGTGCCGGTGAACGGCGTCGGCGTGGCCGCATGGATATGCGATGCGGTCGTAGTCCCGAGCAGCCCGGAGAAAGTCACCTGCACCCGCAGCGTATGCAGTACGTCGTCATAAGTGACGATCGCCGACCCGGTCCCCGGCGACGCATTGGGCGGCGCCTCGGCCCCGCCGCTCAGCGCAGCGGTGTAGACGGTCACGGCCGCCGCGGCAGGCGTCGCGCCGACCAGCGCAAACGACATGGCGACAGTGGAAAGCGAGGCAAATCCGACGGAACGAGCGTTCATGACGCGACTCCTCGATTGCAGAAGTGATGAACAGGCTCCCGAACGGCATCAGAGTCAACTGACCGCTAACCGTCTCAAGGTCGTTCCAACGCCACAATCCTTTCATCGCCGGTTCAGCCGGCGTCGTCATTTTGTTCTCGAGGCAATGCGGCGGAGACGGAACATGGCGACTTCCAGGAGCTTGATCGGCGCGGCGCTGCTGGCGGCGAGCGCGACAATCGTCGGCGGAGTGGCGGTGGCGCAGCGGGCGGCGCTACCGGCTGAGTGCCGTAAGCAGATCGTCGATCTGTGCCGCGGCGCGGAGGGCGGATTTCGTCAGTGCCTGATGACGGCCCTGCCCAAGCTGAACGACGACTGCCGCCAGGCGATCAGCGATCGCGCCGCCGCCCGCGCGCCGGAAATCCCCGGGCTGGTCGAACTGTCCTATGGCACCGACCCGCTGCAGAAGCTCGACCTGCTCAAGCCCGCGAACACGGCCCGTGCGCCAATCCTGCTGTTCCTCCACGGCGGCGGCTGGTTGATCGGCGACAAGCGCCAGGCCGAGGGCGCCAAGCCGGTCCATTTTACCAACATTGGCTGGGCCTTCGCCTCGGCCAACTACCGCCTCGTCCCCCAGGCGACGGTCGAGCAGCAGGCGGCCGACATCGCCAGCGCGATCGCTTGGCTGCGCGCCCACGCCGCCGAGCAGGATCTCGACCCCGACCGGATCGTCCTGATGGGGCATAGCGCGGGTGCGCATCTGGCGGCGCTGGTCGGCACCGATCCGCATTATCTGGCGGCAGCAGGCGTCCCGATGAGGGCGATCAACGGCGTTGTCCTGCTCGACGGCGCGGCCTACGACGTGCCGGCGCAGATCAAGGCGACGGGGAATCTGGTGCAGCCAATGTACGACGCCGCCTTCGGGTCCGACCCGGCACGACAGAGATCGCTCTCACCGACATTACAGGCCGCCGCTCCCAATGCCGCCAACTGGCTGATCCTGCCGGTCGCGACGCGGGCCGATTCGGTCGCGCAATCGGGCGAGCTGGCCGCCGTTCTGACGCCGGCCGGCAGCCGGGTCAGCGTCGTGCCGGTCCCCGACAGCAGCCACGCCAAGCTCAACCACCAACTCGGTACCGACGGCGACTTCGCCACCGGCGAAGTCGACCGTTTCCTAAACGCTCTTCGCTAATCAGAACTTCAGCGGCCGGACCATCTTCACGCCGGGCAGCGCCTCGACCTTGCGTACTACTTCCGGTCCGACCGCCTCGTCGAGCGACAGCAGCAGCACCGCTTCATCGCCGCGTCCGAGCCGACCGAGATGGAAGGTGCCGATGTTGATTCCGGCCTCGCCCAGCGTTGTCCCGAGCCGGCCGATGAACCCGGGCCGGTCCTCGTTGACGATGTAGAGCATGTCGCCGACCAGATCGGCCTCGATCTTGATTCCGAACAACTCGACCAGCCGCGGCGTGGCATTGCCGAACAGGGTGCCAGCGACAGCCCGCTCGCCCGCTTGGGTCTTGGCGGCGACGCGCAGCAGCGTGTGGTAATCGCCCTCGCGGTCGTGGCGCACCTCGCGCACGTCCAGCCCGCGCTCCTTCGCCAGCACCGGCGCGTTGACCATGTTCACGCTGTCCGAATGGACCCGCATGAACCCGGCCAGCACCGCCCCGGTGATCGGCTTGTTGTTGAGCGCGGCAGCGGCCCCTTCGGTCTCGATCGACAGGCAGCCGATCGACCCGTGCGCCAGTTGCCCGACAAGACTGCCGAGCTTCTCCGCCAGCGCCATGTACGGGCGAAGCCGCGGCGCTTCCTCGGCCGACAGGCTCGGCATGTTGATCGCATTCGTCACCCCGCCCAGCAGCAGATAATCGCTCATCTGCTCGGCGACCTGGATCGCGACATTGACCTGCGCCTCGCTGGTCGACGCGCCGAGGTGCGGGGTCGAGATGAAGTTGGGTGTGTTGAACAAGGGCGAATCCTTGGCCGGTTCGCTTTCGAACACGTCGAGCGCCGCGCCGCCGACCTGGCCGCTGTCGAGCGCATCCTTGAGCGCCGCTTCGTCGATCAGCCCGCCGCGCGCGCAATTGATGATCCGCACGCCCTTCTTGGTCTTTGCAAGGTTCTCGCGGCTGAGGATGTTGCGGGTCTGGTCAGTAAGCGGCGTGTGCAGCGTGATGAAGTCCGCACGGGCGAGCAATTGCTCCAGCTCGACCTTCTCGACCCCCATTTCGACCGCCCGCTCGGGCGTCAGGAACGGGTCGAACGCGACGACTTTCATTTTGAGGCCAAGCGCGCGACTGGCGACGATCGAGCCGATATTGCCCGCCCCGATCAGGCCGAGCGTCTTGCCCGTCACCTCGACCCCCATGAAGCGGTTCTTCTCCCACTTGCCGGCCTGGGTCGAGGCGTCGGCCTCGGGCAGCTGGCGGGCGAGCGCGAACATCAGCGCGATGGCATGTTCGGCGGTGGTGATCGAATTGCCGAAAGGCGTGTTCATCACAACCACGCCGTGCGCGGTGGCGGCGGGAATGTCGACATTGTCGACTCCGATCCCGGCGCGACCGACAACCTTGAGCTTCGTCGCGGCATCGAGGATCTTCGTCGTGACTTTGGTCGCCGAGCGGATCGCGAGGCCATCATAGTCACCGATGATCGCGGTGAGTTCGTCGGGCGTCTTCCCGGTAATTTCATCGACGTGGATGCCGCGCTCGCGGAAGATCGCGGCGGCGCGCGGGTCCATGCTGTCGGAAATAAGGACTTTGACTTGGGTCATTCATATTATCCTTCGTCATTCCCGCGAAAGCGGGAACCCAGTCCCGCCACACGGCAAAATATTGAAAAAGCTGGGTTCCCGCTTTCGCGAGCATGACGATCAAGCGGTTTGAAGCTGTTTCCAAGCCCAGTCGAGCCACGGCCCGAGCGCCTCGATATCGGCCGTATCCACCGTCGCCCCGCACCAGATGCGCAGCCCCGGCGGGGCATCGCGATACCCCGCGATGTCGTAGGCAACGCCTTCCTTCTCCAGCAAAGCGGCGAACCGCTTGATGAAGTCTGCGTCCGCGCCTTCGACTGTCAGGCACACGGAGGTTTTCGACCGACTCGCCGGATCGGCCGCGAGATGGCCGAGCCACGGTCGCGCCGTGACGATTTCATCGAGCGCCGCCGCATTGGCATTGCTGCGTGCGATCAGCCCGTCGGCGCCACCGATCGACTTCGCCCATTCCAGCGCGACAATCGCATCCTCGACCGCCAGCATCGACGGCGTGTTAATCGTCTCGCCCTTGAACACGCCCTCGATCAGCTTGCCCTTCGCGGTGAGGCGGAAGACCTTCGGGAGCGGCCACGCCGGGGTATAAGACTCCAGCCGCTCGACCGCGCGCGGGCCGAGGATCAGCACGCCGTGCGCGCCTTCGCCGCCGAGCACCTTCTGCCAGCTGAAGGTCGCGACATCGATCTTGGTCCAGTCGATCTCGTACGCGAATACCGCACTGGTCGCGTCGGCGAAGCTCAGCCCCGCCCGATCGGCCGCGATCCAATCGGCGTCCGGCACGCGCACGCCCGACGTCGTCCCGTTCCAGGTGAACAACACGTCGCTTGTCCAGTCGATCTGCGACAGGTCAGGCAGCTGGCCATAATCGGCGCGGATCACCGCCGGGTCGATCCTGAGCTGCTTGACCGCATCGGTCACCCAGCCCTCGCCGAAACTCTCCCACGCCAGGGTCGTCACCGGGCGCGCGCCCAGCATCGTCCACATCGCCATTTCGAAAGCGCCGGTATCCGACCCAGGCACGATGCCGATGCGGTGCGTGTCGGGGAGGCGCAGCAGTTGGCGCATCAGGTCGGTGCAATATTGCAGGCGCGCCTTGCCGATCTTCGAGCGGTGCGACCGGCCGAGCGATTCGATAGCGAGTTTGGCAGGGGTCCAACCAGGCGGCTTGGCACAGGGCCCGGACGAAAAATACGGACGCGCGGGACGCGTGGCAGGTACAGTCATGTCAGTCTCTCCTCACAGAGAGCGCGCGCCGCGTTGGGACGGCGTGGCCCGTCGCCGCACATAACGATGTTGCAACGCAGCGCAAGCGAGACAGATTCGCTCAATCGATTGCGGCCGAAAAAACTGACCAGGCGCAAGTGATTGCTCGGTTCACCGCAGGCTCGTGACGGCTCGTCCCGCGATGCGGAACTTATGGTTGAAAAGATTAACCCGGCACGGTCTGAAGTGCCGGTCACCGCGCGATAGGCAAAGTCGTGCAGCGACAGCGGGGCTGGGGAGCTCCTTCGGAACGGGATTTCTTCGGCGGCACCTTCGGGTGTGCCGCCGGACAGAGGAGCTTGAACGTCCATGGCCGCAGCGTTGACCGCGACAAGACCGTTTCCAGGCCTGCTCCTGTGCGACCGCGATCTGTTCGTCCATGATGGCGCGACGCTTCGGCGGCTGCGCCTGTCTGCTCCGGTCCAGGCGCTGTTTCTCGCCCTCATCTTCGCGCTGGTCGCCTTCTCAGGCTATTCCGCCGCCCGCCTCCTCTCCTCGCCGACCCTGACCGCCGCGTCGCTGGGCGATGCTGCCGAGGCCCGCGCCCGCAAGATCGAACAGCGCCAGGCGCTGATCGAGGCGGCGTTGGCCGGTAACCGCATCGATCCCGCCGCCGTGCAGGCTGCCACTGGCGGCGTCGGCCAGGCCGGAACCCTCGCCCGCGTCGAAACCGCTCAACTGGCCCAGGCCGCGCTGGTCGCCCGCGCGCTCGACACCCGCTATCAAGTGACCACCGCTGAACTCAAGCGCCTTGGCCTGACCCCGGCCCGCCTTGGCGAAACTGGCCAGGGTGGCCCGTTCG